>DAONMJ010000185.1:0-1519 GCA_035392545.1 bacterium | reverse complement strand
AAAAAAAGGTAAAAGAGATTAAGAAAAAACTTGATGATAGAAATCTTGCAGCAGAGTTTGTTGCTCCAAGAATATGGGAACATCCGCTTACTATCGATGGTACTTTTACATCAAACAATCCTGAGGCAAGAAAATATGCGATAGAAAGGACAAAGAAAGCCATTGATATCGCCAATCTTATTGGTACAAAAAACATTGTACTCTGGCCAGCAAGAGAAGGTTCATACAATCGTGAGGCAAAGGACGCAAAAATCGCAATAGACAGATTTGTGGAATACCTGAATAAAACCCTGGAATATGATAAAAACATCAGGATTCTTGGAGAGATGAAACCGAATGAACCAATGGATGCAAGTTTCTGCCCAACAACAGGTCATTTTCTTGCACTTGCATCAAGGACAATTGTTCCTGAAAGAGTAGGGGTCCTGATAGAGACAGCGCATGCAATCCTTGCAGGGCTTGAGCCATCAGATGAAATGGGGTTTGCTCTTTCTTTCGGGAAACTGTGGGGCATTCATCTCAATGACCAGAATGGTTTGAAATTTGACCAGGATAGGACTTTTGGAGTTGTCAATCCAAGAAGGGCATTGTCTCAGGTTTATCTTCTTGAAAAATATCAATACGGCAAAAATGGAGAGTATGTCGGGCTTGATGTAAAGGTGCTGAGAACACAGAAAAAAGAAATTTCATATAAGCACCTTCAGTACAGCAGGGCAATTTTCCTTGCCCTTGTTGACCTTGTGAGGTCTCTTGATGAAAACAAACTTGAACAGTTGAGACAATCGCAGGATTATGAAGAGATTGACTACTACATTACAATGAAACTGACAGGAGGACGCAATGTATAGAATGGGAGAAGAGGAAGTTCAGGAATTGAGAAAGGTTTTTTTGAACAAGCAATTATTCAGAGTTGGGGACCCTGCTTCAGGACATCTTGGTGAAGTTGTGAGATTTGAACAGGCATGGGCAAAACACATTGGAACAGAATATGCACTGTTGATGTCAGGAGGTGGAACTGCTGCCTTGATGTGTGGACTTGTAGGACTGGGAATAGGTCCTGGTGATGAGGTGCTTATTCCTGCATACACATTCATGGCAACAGCATCTGCAGTTCTTGCAGTAGGTGCGATTCCAGTTCTTGTCGAGGTCGATGATTCCTGCACAATGGACCCTGAAGATTTTGAAAAGAAGATTTCACTACAGACAAAGGCAGTGATTCCAGTGCATATGGTTGGAATGCCTGCAAATATGGAAAAAATCTGTCAGATAGCCAGAAAACACAATTTGAAGGTGATTGAAGATGCATGCCAGGCAGTTGGTGGAAGTTTCAAAGGAAAAAAACTTGGTGCATGGGGAGAAGTTGGTGCTTATAGTTTTAATGTCTTCAAGATTATTGGTTGCGGTGAGGGGGGCGGTCTGGTAACAAGTGACAGGTTGATATATGAAAGGGCTTCAGTTTTTCATGATAGTGGAACTGCTTTCAGACCCTATGCAGGCGAATTCACAATTCCCATTTTCC
>DAONMJ010000184.1:0-1521 GCA_035392545.1 bacterium | reverse complement strand
CTTCGCTTCATCCATTGAAAGAAAAAAAATTAGCCCAGGTAGTGGCAAAAGCAGGCAATTACCCGGTGGTCGTGACTTGGAAATATAGAAATGGAGCTGTGGCAGTGATTGCAGCAAGACCTGATTATGACAATTTGAAAGGAATTGTTGACCAGACAAGTTTTTTTGAACACAGCCAGTACGATGATTTAATGAGAAATCTCATCATGTGGCTAATAAAAAAGGAAAAGGACATTATAATCAAGGAATTTTCTCTCAAAGAAAAAAGATCAAACTGGGAAATGAAAGCAGAACTTGAATCCACAAAAGAAAAAATCAAAAAGGGAGTACTGGAAGTTTATGGTAACAATCTATTGAATCAGGCAAACGGTAGAACAGTGGATTTTTCAGAATTGGTCCTGCGAAAAAATTTTGAAATCAAAGGTAACAGAATAAAAATACACTTCCAGATGCCTGTGATTTTCAATCTTCAGCCAGAACATTTTTATAGAGTTGTCCTGACTGTTCAGTATGGCAAAGATATTGATAGGGACTTCAAGAATATGAAGATTGACCCTTATGAACCTGTTGTCCACAGGCGGGATGCTGTTGTTGAAGTAAAACAGATACCCTGCATGAAAATTAAAAACCTCAATGAAGAATATGTGTTTATGCCAGGGCAAACAATGAAATTTGAAATTAATCCTGTACCTGCTCGACTTGAAAAACTCGTCCTTGAAATTAAAGACCCACACGGTAAGGTTGTAATGAACAGAGAACAGATTAATCCTGGTGGTCATTACATTTTTGAATACACAATTCCAAACTGGAGAACTGGAAAGTATGTTTTGAGGGCAACAGGTATCACCCGTTCACAGAGTTATTACGCAGAATATCCTTTTGCAATTGTTCACATTGAACCCGTAGAGGATTTGCTTTTTGTGGCGC
The DNA here is from genome assembly GCA_035392545.1 of bacterium. Taxonomy (GTDB): domain Bacteria; phylum Ratteibacteria; class UBA8468; order B48-G9; family DTJG01; genus DTJG01. The sequence goes on along the minus strand of DAONMJ010000184.1, from coordinate 594 downwards.
CTGTTTCTGTTAATGGATTGACAGAGGAACGGATTCGGGAAGATGTTCAGGATAGAGTGAGCAAGGGTTTCAATTGTTTGATTTCAGGCAAGGTCATGGGAAATTTTCCTGAAAGATTTTACAGGAACCTTCTGTATTACAGATATCTGACACAGTTTGAGCATAAGGTTTATCTCTGGGGAGAGTATGAAGGTCTGACATGTTTTGTTGACCATGGTCCCTGGTACATGGAAGAAGGAAAAAATCCTAATGTGCCCTGTATCCTGACTAACGAGTTTACTGAAAAAACTTTGAAGTTTGTAAAACCAATTATAGAAAGGGCAGAAAAAATCCCTGCACTTTTGAGCATGGAAATACTTGATGAACCGCACGCACTTCCTGCCAATGTTTGCAGATGTCATGTGTGCCTTGAAACTTTCAGAAAAAAATACGGATATGAAATGCCGGGATGGTCTGAAACCGCAGATGTACATGGCAGAAAACGATACGATTTTTTTGACTTCCTTGGTGATTATTACGAAAAGGCATTCAGGGATACCTATAACGCTGTGTTGAAATTCCGCAGTCGCGTCCAGGCAAATCATGTTTTCTGTC
>DAONMJ010000183.1:0-1583 GCA_035392545.1 bacterium | reverse complement strand
TTTGATGTCCTCAGGAAGTGAATCCTGAATGGTATCTGTTTTTATGGCAGATGAAGATGTGGCAGGTTTTGGTATTGTTCTTGCCACCTGTGGCTTATCTTCCTGTTGTTTCGATATAAGAGGTTTGAGTACATACTGTTTGCCTGTGTCTTTCAATTTAATGGGCTTTTCAAACTCGCCAAGTATTTCTTTTCCTTCTTGAACAATTATTTTGATTACATAAAGGTCTTCTTCCTGTGGAACAAATTCTGTCCTGAATACCATCAAACCGTCTGTGCTTCTGTTTGAAGAGATATTGCTGATTGGTTGTTCCCTGCCTTCTAGTGAGACCAAAACCATTTTCAGGTCAACCGGGCTATTGCTTCCACTCAAAAAAACCTGTACAGGAACCTTTTTCTCTTTTTCAGGCATTGCATCTGTTCTTATTGAACATGCATATTTTTTCACCACCCCATCAACCTGAATAAAACGAGTGTATGGTAAAATTGTGAAATCTGTTTTGAAGGTTTTGCCTGGCTCAATTTTTCTCGTAAGGAATGAAAATGCGAGTGAACGCAGAGTCATTTTGTGCCATTCATAAAAATCTTTGAGGACTGAATAATCAAAATTAAAGGCGATTCCACCGCCATTCTCATGAGAAATTGCCACCCATCCTCTTGCGATATTTTCAAAAATTTCGCCGGTTCCACTTTTCGTAAGAACAGTGATTTTCTTGTGTAAAATACCTGTACACAGTGGCATGGAAAAAACAAGTTCGTTACTGCTGTCAAACTCATTATGTATTCCAAGACCAAGATAATAATCTTCCATAGAGGACTGTTCATTTTTTACTTCGTATTCAACTTTTATTTCTGGCTGGTCAGAAAAAACTGTAATGGTTTTGGTTATGGTAATCCACTGTAAAAGATCTGTGGTACCGCGACGGGTAAGACGAACTACTGCCTTTGTATCTGAGTTCTCAAGGATTTCTGCGGTATAGGGCTGATTCATAAAATCGCCAAAACTTCCCTGCTGAACAATGTAATCAGCCAGTAATGCTCCCCTTTCTTTTCTTCCTTCACCATCCCTTAATAGTTCAGTACCGGATGGTTTAATGACAAAGGAATCAATTTTTCCAAGTGATGGTCTAATGATAAACCTGAAGTAGTGATCTTCAACAACAATTTCCTGTTGTTGGTCCTGGTCAATATCAATCTGATTGAGAACTTTTGCAGTGCTTTGAATCTGAAAAAAAAATAAAAACAGACAACAAAGAAACATACATTGAAATCGTGGTTTCACCTGCTCCCCCTGTATTTCAATAATTGTTTCTTACCAGATGCTCATATCGGTAAAAACAGTGCTTGACTTCAGTGGTTTCACAGAACCATCAATAAAAAGGAAATTCGCAAATCCATTGTGCCTGAAACAAAGGCCCATTGTTGCCCAGGCAGGAAGAAAAGCAGACCCTGAATCAATTACACCATCTCCATCAAGGTCTGTATTCATGTAGGATGGATAGTTTATAGGCGAAATAGTGTAGTTTGCCTTTGCATCTGCCACAAGCCACAGGGTCTTTGGTAATCTGTCAATTTTTTTCATGT
>DAONMJ010000182.1:0-1597 GCA_035392545.1 bacterium | reverse complement strand
ATTGAGTTTGTGACAGAGAAAACTTCCTTTACTTACGCAAGCCCAGTTTCAGGAAAGATTATCAGGACATTTGTCAATGAAGGAGATGAAGTTATCTCCGGTCAAGATATTGCGGAGGTTGAAATACAATGAAAGAAATCGAATCATCCCGAATCAAAAATCTGCCGGGATATTTATTCCAGACAATCAATGAAAGAAAATTGAAAGCGCGACAGGAAGGCAGAGATGTTATTGACCTTGGCATGGGAAATCCTGATATGCCGCCTCCAGAACCTGTGGTCGAAAAATTGAAGGAAACTGTTACTAATCCGAAAGTCCATCGTTATAGTGCCTCAAAAGGGATTCCTCACCTTCGAAAAGAAATTTGCCTCTGGTACGAAAGAAGATTTGGCGTAAAACTTAACCCTGACGAAGAAGCTATTGCAACTATTGGCTCAAAAGAAGGAATCAGTCATCTGGCACTTGCCATATTTGACAGGGGTGATGTTGTTTTAACACCAAATCCAACTTATCCCAGTCATTTCTATAGTGTGATTATAGCAGGCGCGACTGTATATGATGTTCCTTTATTACCAGAAAATAATTTTTTGCCTGATTTAAATCAACCAATCTATGATAGATTTCCTGTTCCAAAAGCAATGATTGTTAGTTATCCGAATAATCCCACCACCCAGGTTGTTGACTTAGATTTTTTCAAGGAACTTGTCAGATTTGCAAAAAGGAATAATATCATTATTATTCATGACCTGGCATATTCTGAAATATGTTTTGATGGATACAGGGCTCCGAGTTTCTTGCAGGTTGAAGGCGCCAGGGATGTTGGAGTTGAGTTTTATTCACTTTCAAAAACATACAACATGGCTGGCTGGCGGGTTGGATTCATGATTGGCAACAAATTCATTGTTAGAGCCCTCGCAAAACTGAAAAGTTACTATGATTACGGAATTTTCACCCCTGTTCAGGTTGCCTCAATATGTGCATTGAGGTTAGAGGAAAAATACATCAATAAAACTGTTGAGGAATATAGAAAGAGACGCGATACTCTTGTAGATGGTCTAAATAGAATCGGATGGACAGTTGAAAAGCCAGTCGCCACGATGTATGTCTGGGCTAAAATACCAGAACAGTTCAGGCATATGAATTCTCTTGATTTTGCCCTTTATCTTCTTGACGAATGTAATCTTGTGGTATCACCAGGACTTGGATTTGGAAAATACGGAGAAGGATATGTCAGAATTGCACTGGTTGAAAACGAACACAGGATAAGACAGGCAATCAGATCTTTAAAAAAAATTTTTAAATAAATTTCTATCTTGAACAAGGCTTTTCTTCATCCCTTAGAATCAAACGTTCAAATCAATTAAATCGCCTGCTATACGATGCTCATTGTTCTTCGCATCAGCAGGGACTTGGCGCCCTCGTCTCCCACTACGACTCGGGTCGGCCAGCCGCTGGAATTGCTGCGCTCGCTCGCAATTCCTGCTTCGCTCCATTCAAGTCCTGCACTAATTAAAAAAAAAAAATGGGCGGTGCAGGACTTGAACCTGCGGCCTTTACGATGTCAACGTAACGCTCTGGCCACCTGAGCTAACCGCCC
>DAONMJ010000181.1:0-1715 GCA_035392545.1 bacterium | reverse complement strand
TGAAGGTCAATGAAATAAACAGGCAACTGGAAGAAACCTTTAGAGCGGCATTTCCTGATGTGAAAAAGGTAGTAAATCCCGTTGTCCAGGTAAGAGAAAGATTAAGAAATGTTGGAGAAGTACAGAAACTTGTTCCCAGAATATCTATAATTTCGATTATGGAAGCAATTTCTTCTATTGTGCCAGAGAACATTCCGTTTAAGGTGTCTCAAATGAGTGTGCGGGGAAGCGATTTGTTTCTGGTCTGTTCCACTGATACTCTTGAAAATGTTGAATCAGTTTCTCAGTGTTTCAAAAAGGTGAAAATATTTGACAATGTAAAGGTTGCAGGAATTATGCCTGAATCAGACCAGGTATCTTTTAACCTTTTGGTTAAGATAAAAAATGACAAGAACTAATCCTAAAAATGTGGTGTTGCTGGGTCTTTTGATACTGGTATTGCTTTATCAGTTTGTCTGGTTGCCAGGCGCAAGAAAAGTCAAAAACCTTAATACTACATATGTTCAAAAACAAAAGGACCTTGAGACATTAAAGGGGCTCATTCAGCAGTATCAGGAAAAAACAGCACAGGAACCTGTGGTATATGCGCCCTCTGACTTTAATCTTTACCTTTTTGTTTCCAGAGTAATAGACATCACAGGTTCAAAATTGAAAATTTCAAGAATTACGCCTGTCAGTGAAAATGTCCTTTTGAATATGATTGAACAGCACATCACCCTTTCTATTGAAGACATTGAACTTGAAAAACTTCTTCTTCTTTTGAACGAAATTGAAAAAAGAGAGTTCTTGAGATACGGTTATCTTCAAATTTCTCGCAATGCTCAAAAGCCATTTTTTGTCAAGGTTGAAATGGAACTGATTTCCTATAAGGCGCGTACCCAATGAGCACTGTTTTCCTTATAGACGCAAACAACATCATTTACAGGTCATTCTTTGCTATCAAAGGTTTTACGACTTCAACCGGTCAGCCTACAAACGCAATCTTCGGATTTGTTTCAACAATGTTAAAAATCCTGAAAGATTATAAGCCAGAATATCTTGCAGTTGCATTTGATACCCCTGCTTTGACATTCAGACACCTTCTTCTTGAGCAATACAAAATTACAAGAAAACCCATGCCAGAGGAACTATCAGCGCAGATTCCTGTAATTAAAGAAATTCTGCAGGCATTCGGAATAACAATGATTGAAAAAGAATCTTTTGAAGCAGACGATCTTATTGCTTGCCTGGCGTTAAAATTCAGCAGTGCCGGTCATCGCGTTGTTATTGTCACAGGGGACAAAGATATCCTGCAATTGGTATCAGAAAACATTAATGTTCTCAATCCATCAAACTGGGAATTAATGAACAGACAACGTTTTATTGAAAAATATTCTTTCCATCCCGAAAATATCGTGGATTATCTGGCATTATGTGGGGATGCCTCTGACTGCGTGCCTGGCGTGCAAAAAATAGGAGAAAAAATTGCGTCTCAGTTGATTAAGGAGTTTGGGACCATTGAAAACCTTTATGAAAACATTGAAAGTATTGAGGGCAAGAAGAAACAGCTGCTTATTGAAGGAAAAGAAAGCGCTTTTTTAAGCAAGCGACTTGTTAAGCTTTCCTGCGATGCGGGTCTTGAAATTGAAATAGAAGATACAAAAATCAACAACGTTAACCTTGAAAGAATCAGGCAAATTTTTCAATCACTTGAGTTCAGAAAATTTGAGACACAA
>DAONMJ010000180.1:0-1735 GCA_035392545.1 bacterium | reverse complement strand
CATTCATAACAAGAAATTCAATGGATGCCTCTTCTGGATGCTTACGGTTCAATGTCACTGAACCAAGAAAAATGTTAATTTCAGGCGATGTGATTGTTTGATTTGTAATATTTTTTTGCTGTATTTCAATGTTCCACAGATATTTATCAGGCGCAATCTTTATCTTTTTTTCAAATTCAATCCCACCACGCTTTGCCTGTAAAACATACAGGTGATCTTTTGACTCTGGAGACAATTGATAAAGAAGTTGTTGTGTTTCTCCTTCAACAACATCAAGCAGAGTATTGCCCTTCTGAAAAAAAACGAAACTTGTTTCACCAGGACGTGTATAGTGATTAAGTGAAAACGATACAATTTTTCCGCCAAGTAAATCGATGTTGCCCTTGAACAACTTGTTTCCAAACTGTATCTGATTTTCTGAAACCTGAAATTCTGCTGGCATATTTAACTGATTCTGTTTTTCGCCAGCTGGCGCGGAAACAGGTTCTTTTCTTACCTGGACAGGTTGTTTTCTGGGCGTGAAACTAAAAAAAATAATCACCAGCAGTGCCAGAGCAAACGCTATCATAATTCTTGTTTCTTCTTTCATTGAAAATTTCTCCTCGGTACCGGGTCAAAACCACCCGAATGAAAAGGGTGGCACTTTATTATTCTTCTCAAAGATAGTAGCAGGCCCTTTGTCATCCCAAACTGTTCAACTGCTTCAATCAAATAATTTGAACAAGTTGGATAAAATCTGCAATTGTGTCCAAGGACCGGTGAAACAGATATCTGATATATTCTGACGAAAAAAATCATCAGTTTACTTATAAGATTCTTCTTACAATACTGTTCCATTCTTCTACAATCTCCTCAGGAGACGGGACCTTATTAACATTTTTAGTCCTGACGACAAAGTCACCGGTTTTGAAATGTTGCCTGATAAGGTTCCTGATAATTCGTTTTATCCTGTTTCTGACGACAGCGCCTCCAAAATCACTGCTGAAACGAAAACCAATTTTTAAATTCTCTGCCTGCTTTAGATAGAAAATAAAATACTCTGTTTCATACCTTCTGCCAGTTTTCATCACATCAAGCATACTTTTCTTCATGCAGTAAGTTCTTTTCGTCCCTTTTTTCTTCTTCTCGATAATACCTTCCTTCCAGAGTGCGTGCTCATTCGCTTTCTGAATCCGTGAACCTTTTTTCTTTTACGTCTGTTTGGCCTTAATGTAATTGACATATTACCCCCTGATTATATCGTTAAAGCGCCAGTTTGAAATCTCTTCAATGTATCTGTAATTGGTCAGGTCAACCGTTAAAGGCGTGATGGAAACAAATCCTTCTCTGAGAGCGCGAGTATCAGATTCACCAATATCAGTTTCTTCCATAAATTCACCGGTAAGCCAGTAGTAAACCTTCTTTCGCGGATTGACTCTTTTCTCATAGTACTCCCTGTATCTTGCCTTGCTAAGCGGGACAATTTTTACGCCTGCAGGTGCCTTATCAGGCACATTCACATTCAAAATAGTATTTTCAGGCAGTCCATAGGCAAATACGAGTTCAGCAAGTTTCTTTGCAAATTTTGCAGCAAAAGAAAAATCAGGATTTTCAAGCATATCAAGAGAAATTGCAAACCCTGGAATCCCGAGTATCACTGCCTCTGTTGCTGCTGATACTGTTCCAGAATACAAAACGTCGATTCCAAGATTAGAGCCAAGATTGATCCCGGAAATGACAAGGTCTGGTTTTCTAT
>DAONMJ010000179.1:0-1735 GCA_035392545.1 bacterium | reverse complement strand
CATTCATAACAAGAAATTCAATGGATGCCTCTTCTGGATGCTTACGGTTCAATGTAACTGAACCAAGAAAAATGTTAATTTCAGGCGACGTGATTGTTTGATTTGTAATATTTTTTTGTTGTATTTCAATGTTCCATAGATATTTATCAGGTGCAATCCTTATTTTTTTTTCAAATTCAATGCCATCACGCTTTGTCTGTAAAACATAAAAGAGACCTTTTGACTCCGGAGACAATTGATAAAGAAGTTGATGTGTTTCTCCTTCAACAACATCAAGCAAAGTATTGCCGTCCCGAAAAAAAACAAAACTTGTTTCACCAGGACGAGTATAATCATTAAGTGAAAATGATACGATTTTCCCACCAAGTAAATCAATAGCACCGTTGAACAATTTGTTTCCAAACTGTATTTGATTCTCTGAAACTTGAAATTCTGCTGGTATATTTACCTGATGCTGTTTTTCGCCAACAGGCGCGGATACAGGTTCTTTTCTTACCTGGACAGGTTGTTTTTTTGGCGTCAAGCTGAAAAAAATAATCACCAGCAGTGCCAGAGCAAACGCTATCATAATTCTTGTTTCTTCTTTCATTGAAAATTTCTCCTCGGTACCGGGTCAAAACCACCCGAATGAAAAGGGTGGCACTTTATTATTCTTCTCAAAGATAGTAGCAAGCCCTTTGTCATCCCAAACTGTTCAACTGCTTCAATCAAATAATTTGAGCAACTTGGATAAAATCTGCAATTATGTCCAAAAACCGGTGAAACAAATGCCTGATACATTCTGACGAAAAAAATCACCAATTTACTCATAAAATTCTTTTTACAATACTGTTCCATTCTTCTACAATCTCCTCAGAAGACAGAGCTTTATTAACATTTTTAGCTCTGACGACAAAGTCACCGGTTTTGAAATGCTTCCTAATAAGGTTCCTGGTAATTCGTTTTATTCTATTTCTGGCGACAGCGCCTCCAAAATCACCACCTAAACGAAATCCAATTTTTAAATTCTCTGCCTGCTTTACATAGAAAATAAAATGCTCTGTTTCATATTTTCTACCAGTTTTCATCACATCAAGCATGCTTTTCTTCATGCAGTAAGTTTTTTTCGTCCTTTTTTTCTTCTTCTTGATAATACCTTTCGTCCAGAGTGAGTGCTCATTCGTTTTCTGAATCCGTGAACCTTTTTTCTTTTACGTCTGTTTGGCCTTAATGTAATTGACATATTACCCCCTGATTATATCGTTAAAGCGCCAGTTTGAAATCTCTTCAATGTATCTGTAATTGGTCAGGTCAACCGTTAAAGGCGTGATGGAAACAAATCCTTCTCTGAGAGCGCGAGTATCAGATTCACCAATATCAGTTTCTTCCATAAATTCACCGGTAAGCCAGTAGTAAACCTTCCTGCGCGGATTGACTCTTTTCTCATAGTACTCCCTGTATCTTGCCTTGCTGAGTGGAACAATTTTTACGCCCGCAGGTGTTTTGTCAGGAACATTCACATTCAAAACAGTATTTTCAGCCAGTCCATGAGCAAATACGAGTTCAGCAAGTTTCTTTGCAAATTTCGCAGCAAAAGAAAAATCAGGGTTTTCAAGCATGTCAAGAGAAATTGCAAACGCTGGAATCCCGAGTATCACTGCCTCTGTCGCTGCTGATACTGTTCCAGAATATAAAACATCCATTCCAAGATTAGAGCCAAGATTGATCCCGGAAATGACAAGGTCTGGTTTTCTAT
>DAONMJ010000178.1:0-1813 GCA_035392545.1 bacterium | reverse complement strand
CCAATATCAATATTTTCTATCAGTTGTTCGTCAGTGGCATTTTCAGAAAAGAAAACCTTTTCAAAGGGATAAAGGTTAACAACCACCAGGTCAATCTGACTGATGTTATGTTTTGAGACCTGTTCAATATGAGAAGGATTGTCTCTTTTATAAAGAATACCTCCGTAAATTGCAGGATGCAGTGTCTTAACTCTGCCATCGAGAATTTCTGGAAACCCTGTCAACTGCGAAATTTCTTTGACAGGGATTCCTGCTTCTTTCAATGTTTTTGCTGTTCCGCCAGTGGAAATGATCTCCACTCCGTTTTTCACCAGCACCTTTGCAAGGTCCACCACGCCTGTTTTGTCAGAAACGCTGATCAATGCCCTCTTCACTTTAATCATGAAAATCTCCCTGTTAGAAGAAAAAAGTTAATCAAATGACCATTGTTCAACCAGATTTCCTGGAATTTCCTGAATAAACAATGATTTTCGGTAGGCAAAATTTCTCGGATCAGAAAGATAATAGGTGATGTAAAGATCTTCTTTTGCCCTGGTGATGCCTACATAAAAAATGCGACGTTCTTCTTCAATTCCTGAATAATCATTGGTTTGTAAATTGTGGGGGAAGTGATATGCGCACACTCCAATAATAAAAACAATTTTCCACTCAAGCCCTTTTGCCTGGTGAATTGTTGACAATATCAAAGGCGAAGTTTGACTGGTTTCTCCCCTGAAATGTTCCTGTAAACTTGTCTGGCTGATGAATTCTTCCACATTATTCCATGTGCTGGCAATTTCTTTCAAACTTTCAATGTCTGCGATGCGCTGTTGAGAGTCAAGATAATTTGTTTCAAGGTAATCGCGATAGAAACTGTCCATAATAATGTTAATCTGTTGCGAGATTTGCTCTGTATCCTTCATATTTTTGAAAATGTTTTTGACGGTGTTCCAGCCCGACTGGGCAGTTGAAATCAGTTTTATATCGTCAGAAGAAATTACTTCGTCAATTGTTTTTTTCTCCCTGACCATGTCAACAATTTTGTTTCTTGAAGATTTTCCAATACCCCTGATGAGATTGAGAACCCTCACCCATGATAACTCGTCTTTTGGATTGTGATAGACCCGGAAAAAGGCAATAATGTCTTTGATGTGAGCCATTTCAAAAAATCTTAACCCACCCCTGACCACATATGGAATTTTCAGTTTGTTTAACTCAATTTCAATTTCAGCAGATTGATATCTTGACCTGAAAAGAATTCCAATGTCAGACGGCTTTACATTCTTCAGCAATTGCTGAATTCTTCTTATGACAAATAGACATTCTCCCTGTTTATCCTCACATTCCACCAGAACCGGTTTGACTCCTGAATTTTTTACGCTTTTCAATATCTTTGGAAACTGATTTCTATTATGTGAAATGACGCTGTTAGCGAGATTTAAAATTTCAGGTGTGCTTCGATAATTTGTCTGTAGATAGAAAAATTTTGTATCTGGATAAATCTTGGGAAATTCAAGAATGTTCTGGACAGTGGCTCCACGAAAACTGTAGATACTTTGAGCATCATCACCCACAACCATAATGTTTCTATGGGCTCGTGCCAGTTGGTAAAGAATCAATGCCTGAAGTCGGTTTGTGTCCTGATATTCGTCCACAAGTATGTAAAGTAATCTTTTGGATATTTTTTCCCCTGGGTCCTGCATGGAAAGGATTTTCAGCCAGAATGAAAGAAGGTCGTCATAGTCAAGTACTCCAAGTTCTCTTTTTCTTCTGCTGTATGCGTCGTGAAGGGATTCTAACCTGGAAATGATATGAGAAAAATGAGGATACCTTG
>DAONMJ010000177.1:0-1836 GCA_035392545.1 bacterium | reverse complement strand
GGAAATTTCTGTTTCACCTTTTGAAGAATTTCCAGACAATTTGTTTTATTCAAAATCAACTGTTCTGTGTCAGCCAGCCGAGCAATCTTTTCTACAAGAAATGTTAATCTCTGAATTTCTCCGTTCACGATTTTATAGAATTCTGTTCGAAAAGTTTCATCTGAAAATTTTTCAGGAAGAAGACAGGCAAAGGTTTTTATTGCCACCAGAGGATTTTTTATTTCGTGAGAAAGCTGTTGTGCAATTTGCTGCCAGTATTGATTCTGTTCAACCCTTCTTCTTTCTTTTTCCAGATTCCTTGCAGAGGTAATATCCTGAAAAATTATTATCGTCCATATAATTTCATTGTTCTGTTTAATAAAATCACAACTCATACCAAGCCACTTTCTCAATGTTGAAATAAATAACTCTTCTCTACTTATTGGCTGATGATTGACAATCACGTCTTTCACTTTTGACGCAAATTCAGCCCCGCAATGTTCCACAGATAAATTGATCACATCTCTGATTCTTTTCCCGAGTATTGATTCCGCCTGTTTGTTGAAAATTTTTACGTTACAGGCGTTATCAAGAACAATAATCCCGGTAGGGACATTTTCAAGTATGATCTTCTGTGATTCTTTCTGAATCACGATATCCTGGAAAAGGAAAGCATCTTCAATCAATACACTCAAATAAGTTGTCGTTACTGTCAAAAATCTGATTGTTTCAGCGGTAAAAAGTTCTCCGGTTAACCTGGTTCCAAATGCAAAAAATCCCAGAGCAAGCCCGTCTCTGTTCAAAAGAGGAAGTATCAGATCTGCCTGTAACAGATTCATTTCTGAAATCAGATCAGATGAATAAGAATGGTTTTTTTGAATAATTTTTCTCTCTGACATGAGCCATCTGTAAATGGCACTACCGGGGTTAAATCTGACATTTTTCAAAAAACTTTTCTCAACTCCTATCCCATCATAAAACACAAACTCATCAGATTTGCAAATGAACAGAGATATTCCGGATAATGAAAATTGAGTCCGTAACAGGTTAATCATTGCATAAATCAATCTTTCAGGGACTGAAAAATTTTCAGCAATCAGTTCACTCAGTTTTTGAAAAAATGTGTTCTCAGTTATCAGGGATACCCTGTCGCGATCATTCTGAACTGTTTCCAGTGTTTCCGGCTTTCTAATTTCGACATGGGCAGCGGCTCGATTCAGTGCATACATAAACCTTTCAGGATCAAACGGTTTCTCAATCACCTCATAAACACCAAGGTTCATCAAACGCCGTGCCACAGGTCCATAGGAATCAACAAGGGCAATCACAGGAACATCAGGAATCATTTTTATAATTTCCTCAGCGAGTTCATACCCTGATATGCTGGAATATAAACTATCTATTATCACTATATCTGGTTTTCTTTGCACGATTGATTGTCGGACATTATCTGGCATTATAACCACAGGAAAAAACTTATCTTTCAACAACATATTTAAAGCATTTGCTATGCCTGTCTCTTCCACAACAATCATCACATACTTCATTTTTCAACCCTCTCATTCAAAGGCAGTTCTATCGTTACCTTTGTTCCGACTCCCTTTTTACTTTCAACAAAGATTCTACCATTGTGTTGAGCAATAATTTCGTTTACTATCGGCAAACCAAGCCCTGTTCCATTGGGTTTAGTCGTGAACAGCGGTTCAAAAATTTTATTTGCGTTTTCTTCTGGAATTCCGCACCCATCGTCTTCAATAGTCACAACAACCGTGTCACTACCCTCCATCACCTGAATTTTGATGGTTCCTTTGTTTTCTTCCATCGCCTCTGCACTATTTAACAAAATATTCCATAAGG
>DAONMJ010000176.1:0-1858 GCA_035392545.1 bacterium | reverse complement strand
CGACTTGATTGTATTTATTGATAATCCTGGTTTTAACCTGACCCTTGCAAAAAATCTATATGATTTTAAGAAAATCTACTATATCCCGCCAAAAATATGGGCTCACGACTATCAACGGATATTTTTAATCAAACATTTTTTCCATTCAGTCATTGTCATTTTCCCATTTGAAAAACCCATTTATGAAAAAGAGGGTATTCCTGCATATTATGGTGGTCATCCTGTACTTGACCTGATTTCAGAGGAAAAAGATGAGGATTTTTTTCAAAAAACAGGGATAGATAAAAATATTCCATTAATTGGATTTTTCCCTGGAAGCAGGCAGGAAGAAATAAAACATATTCTTCCACTCCTGATAAAAGCAGGCAAAATAATTTTGCAAAAATATCATGTATCTTTTGCTATTTCATGCGCAGAAGAAAGATTATATCAGATGCAAAAAAAAATACTTGAACGCGAAAACATAAACTGGCCAGTATGGAAGGGTTCTACCCATACACTTGCAAAAAATTCAAAAGTTGCTCTTGCTGCAAGCGGTACAATAAATCTTGAAATCGCTCTTTGTGACACTCCAATGTTAGTTTTTTATAAAATGGAACCTGTGAATTACACAATTGCAAGAATTATAGTACAATCAGGTTATGTAAGTCCTGTGAATATTGTCTCTGGCAGAAAGGTAGTGGACGAATTTATTCAAAACATCAACTGGTATAGATTTCAGAGGGTTTTTTCAGAAGTTTTTGAAAACACAGAAAAAAGAAAGAAACAGATACAAGAATTTCATCATCTGAAATCAACGCTTGGAGAAGGAAATATCAGCGCAAAAGTTACAAATTTTATAGCGGAATGCTTATGAAAATATTAAAAGAGTATCTCAAATTAAGAAATTTTGTCAGTATTCAATACAAATACTTCTGGGCAGGACTTTTTGTAAGTATATTATCCACACTTTTCAATGGAGCGTCTATCAGCGCAATAGTACCTCTTGTGGACAGGGTTTTTGCCCGCAAACCAATTATACTACCGGAGAGCATGCCTGATATCCCTTTTTTGAAACATATTATAGAAACCATGAATTCAATGGAACCAATGAATTTACTGGGATTAGCCATAGGATTTTTGATTTTCATGGTGATTGGAAAAGGTATCACATTTTATCTACAAAACTACTTTTTAAGAAGTTTTGGAACAAGAATTCTTGCGGATATCAGATTGCGCATCTATGAAAAAGTTCAGTATCTTTCCATGGAATTTTTTGGAAGGAAGAAAACAGGCGAACTCACATCAAGAATTCTTGTTGATATCAGTATGATGGATCATGCGCTTTCGAGAGAAATCCCACTTCTTGTGCTGAATATATTTCAGGCAATCGTATTTCTTATTATTGTGCTTTTGATAGACTGGAAATTAACACTTGTTTCACTTGTTATTTTTCCTGTGATGTTACTTCCGATTTTGAATCTCAGTAAAAAATTGAGAAAAATTTCAAGAACGCTTCAAACAAACTGGGCAAATTTAGGAAACATCATTCAGGAAAGCATTTATGGACAATCAATTATCAAGGCATATAATCAGGAAAAAACTGTCATAGAAAAATTTGCAAAGGAAAATGAAGCAATTTTTCGTTCGAACCTCTCAATCATAAAAAGGACATCACTTGTCAGTCCATTTTCAGAACTCCTCACCACAATAGGTGGAGCCGTTATCATTTCCATAGGTGTTGTAAAGGTAATGAACAACGAATTCTCCTCGGGTTTTCTGTTTATGTTTATTGCAGGACTTGTGTCCTTGATTGGTCCGGCTAAAGCCATTATGAATTCCATCACCTACATCTATATGGCAAGCGCAACACTTCCAA
>DAONMJ010000175.1:0-1883 GCA_035392545.1 bacterium | reverse complement strand
TTGAAATCCCTCTTGCATCTCCCTTTTATAAAGGGAGAATGAAATCCCCCTTAATCCCCCTTTTACAAAGGGGGAAATACTTGATGAAATCTTATTTTTCCCAGATACCAGCAATTTTGAACCTGCATTTTTTGCAGGCGCCGCGAACAATGTTATTTGCAGAAACAAGATACCCTTCTCTTCTAATTAGCAAAAATCCGCATTTCGGACAAGCAGTATTTTCTCCTTCATCGCCAGGAATGTTACCCGTGTACACATAATAAAAACCTGCTTCTCTTGCCATCTGCCTGAATTGTTTCACTCTTTCCCCTGATGTTGGATGATGATCAGACATTTTATATGTTGGGAAAAATCTTGAAAAATGCCATGGAATTTCAAATGAGATTTTTGAAAGAGAATCAGCAAGCAAATGAAAAACTTCCTCACTGTCATTGTACTCTGGTATCACCAGTGTCGTCACCTCAACCCAGATTCCATATTCCTTCATCGCCTGAATGTTTTTCAGTACTGGCGCTAGATGGGCTCCACATAAATTTTTATAGAAATTCTCATCTCCTTTAAGGTCAACATTTGCCGCATCAAGATATGGCGCAATTTTTTTAAGCGCCTCTGCACTCATATACCCGTTTGTCACAAAATTATTTTTCAGTCCTGCCTGTTTTGCCAGCACTGCGCACTCGTATGCAAATTCAAAATAAACAGTGGGTTCTGTGTATGTATATGAAATACTGTCACAATTGTATTTTTTCGCATATCTTACAATTTCAGCAGGCGATATGGTTGCACCATAGGGTGTATAATCTGAAGAGACCTGTGATATCTCAAAATTCTGGCAGAAACCACACTTAAAATTACAGCCAACTGTTGAAATTGAGAAGGCAGAACTGCCTGGAAGAAAATGGAAAAATGGCTTTTTCTCTATCGGGTCAATGTTTTTTGCAACAGGGTATCCATAGACAAGCGAAAATAGTTCTCCATTACGATTTACCCTGACATTGCATAATCCGCGCTCACCATCCTGAATAATACAGAAGTGATTGCACAGCCGACACCTGACTTTTTTCCCTTCAAGTTTTTCCTGAAAAAATGCCAGATGCATGGTTCTAATCTAACCTGTAAGTAAGAATCATCGGTTGCCCGTTTCTCAAGATTTCCACAGTAACAAGTTTTGTCTGGCTGCTAACAATGTTGTTGTACACAGCGTATGCCTTTGAAAGGCTATCAATCAAAGTACCATTGACCCTTTTTATCACATCGCCTGGCTGCACGCCAATCTGCGAGTACATTCCACCTTCAGGGATTCTATTCACAGTAAAACCACTCACCATTCCATCCTCAATATATGGCGTTACACTGATATTTGACATGGCAGCAGGGTCAGACCTTACCTGGTCAATAAGAGCATTAAAATTGATACTGATTGGCTGCTGCGGAACCGGAACAGTTGGCAATGATGATGCTGTCACAGTAGTTGTTCCAGACGAAGTTGCTGTAGTTGATGACTGACCGGTCGCAAGTTTTACTGAAGTATCCTTGATTGCAATTGCTGATTTGCTGTCAATCTGTGGCTTTGAAAGATTCAGCGTGATTTCCTTGTCATCGTAATAAAAAACAAGATTGTTCTCATCAATTCTTATTAAACGGGCGTTCTCAATAATATCTCCTTCAGTTGCAAGTGTCTCAACCCTTTTTGCGACAATTTCAATAATTGCCCTTGACTCGCCATCAGGACTGTAGATGATTCCTTTTACAGAAATCAAACTGTCAAGGGATGGCACTGGCGCTGGCTTCAAAATTGAGCGAACTGGTTTTTCAGGCGGTGGTGGCGGGTCAGCAAAAATTTTTCTGTTCAAAATTTTAGAATAATCATTTGCGCAGAAGGA
>DAONMJ010000174.1:0-1889 GCA_035392545.1 bacterium | reverse complement strand
TAGAACCATATGAAGCAATGAAACTTTACATCCACAACTTTACACATACTTCATTTGCATGCGCAGGGCACTTAAAAAATTACCGGTTTATCTGGGAATCTGTCAGTGACCAGAAAATTAAAAAAACGGTTGACAGGGCGTTTTTCGAAATCCAGAAGGCCATAAATAAGAAATACGGCATCCCGATTGAAGAACTTGATAGTTATTACAAGGACCTGTTAGAAAGATTCTTGAACAAAGCCCTTGGAGATACAATAGCAAGGGTTGCCAGGGAACCATTAAGAAAACTGGGTCCGCAGGATAGATTTATAGGTGCTGCAAAATTGTGCCAGCAGCAAGACATTGTTCCTGAATTTGTATGCTTTTTCGTAGCGTGCTGCCTTCATTATAATGAAGCAACAGACACTGAAAGCCAGACGCTTCAACATCTTCTTAAAGAAAAAGGTATTGACTATGTTCTGGAAAATGTTTCTGGACTTTCTGCATCTGATTCTGCTTTTCGTCTGGTTAAAAACTATTACCTGAATTTTTGGAAATTATGGAAAAAAATGATATAATGTTTTTGACTTTTTTATGTACAGGGGATAAATATGCCAAAAGCAGCTGTACTGAAAAGTATTGAAAGTCTTGAAATTGTCGAACGAGACATACCAGCACCACGAGAAGGCGAGATATTGATAAGAGTAAAAAGTTGCGCGGTTTGTGGAACAGACATCAAAGTATTCCATCATGGACATAAACATATTGTATTTCCAAGAGTCACAGGTCATGAATTAAGCGGCATTATTGAAAAAATTGGAAGTAATGTAAAAAACTTCAAAGAAGGAGACAGGGTTGCAGTAGCACCAGCGATTCCATGCGGGCAGTGCTATTATTGCAGAAGGGGATGGCAATCAATGTGCGACAATCTCAAAGCCATTGGATATCATTTTGATGGCGGATTTGCTGAATATATGATTGTCCCTGAAGTGGCAGTAAGAAATGGGTGTGTAAATAAAATTCCTGACAACGTCAATTTCGACCAGGCCGCAATTGCAGAGCCACTTGCGTGTGTGATTAATGGCCAGCAATTGAGCAGGGTAGAAATGGGAGATACAGTGCTAATTCTTGGTGCAGGGCCCATTGGATGTCTGCATGCAGAACTTGCTAAAAACATTGGAGCATCAAAAGTGATTCTTGCTGATATTGTTCAGCAGCGACTGGATATGGCAAAATTCACAGGCGCAATCACAGTTAATTCAAAGGAGACAAACCTGAAAGAATTTGTATCGGAATTAACAGACGGGAGAATGGCAGATAGGGTGATTGTGGCAGTGGGACTGGCAGAAGCACAGGAAGAATCTCTCGACCTTGTCGCAAAAAGAGGTTCAGTGAATTTTTTTGGCGGCCTTCCAAAAGAATCTCCGTTTGCTAAATTGAATACAAATGTTCTCCATTATGGAGAAAGTTTTATTACAGGAACACATGGTTCAACACCGCTTCACAACAAAATGGCGCTTGATTTTATTTCAGCAGGGAAATTTCACATAGACAATTACATAACAAGAAAAATACCACTTGAACAATTGTTAGAAGGATTAAGTGATGCTGAGCAGAAAAAGGCACTGAAAATCATCGTGAATCCATAAAAGGGGAATATATGTACAGACCTACAAAACAGGAAGCAGCCAAACTTCTCAGACAGATGATGGAAATCAGACAATTTGAGGACAAGATTATGGAACTGCTGGCGAAAAACATTGCTGAAGGCGGCTCACATCTTTACGCGGGTATGGAAGCAGTTGCAGTTGGTGTCATATCAAGTTTGAACCCGGACGATTATATTACCAGCACCCATCGAGGACATGGTCATGCAATCGCAAAGGATGGAGACCTTAATGCCCTGATGG
>DAONMJ010000173.1:0-1889 GCA_035392545.1 bacterium | reverse complement strand
TAGAACCATATGAAGCAATGAAACTTTACATCCACAACTTTACACATACTTCATTCGCATGCGCGGGACACTTAAAAAATTACCGGTTTATCTGGGAATCTGTCAGTGACCAGAAAATTAAGAAAACAGTTGACAAGGCGTTTTTTGAAATCCAGCAGGCAATAAATAGAAAATATAGTATTACGATTGAAGAACTTGATTGCTATTACAAAGACCTGTTAGAAAGATTCTTGAATAAGGCCCTTGGAGATACGATAGCAAGGGTCGCCAGGGAACCGTTAAGAAAACTGGGTCCGCAGGATAGATTTATAGGTGCTGCAAAATTGTGCCAGCAGCAAGACATTGTTCCTGAATTTGTATGCTTTTTCGTAGCGTGCTGCCTTCATTATAATGAAGCAACAGACACTGAAAGCCAGACGCTTCAACATCTTCTTAAAGAAAAAGGTATTGACTATGTTCTGGAAAATGTTTCTGGACTTTCTGCATCTGATTCTGCTTTTCGTCTGGTTAAAAACTATTACCTGAATTTTTGGAAATTATGGAAAAAAATGATATAATGTTTTTGACTTTTTTATGTACAGGGGATAAATATGCCAAAAGCAGCTGTACTGAAAAGTATTGAAAGTCTTGAAATTGTCGAACGAGACATACCAGCACCACGAGAAGGCGAGATATTGATAAGAGTAAAAAGTTGCGCGGTTTGTGGAACAGACATCAAAGTATTCCATCATGGACATAAACATATTGTATTTCCAAGAGTCACAGGTCATGAATTAAGCGGCATTATTGAAAAAATTGGAAGTAATGTAAAAAACTTCAAAGAAGGAGACAGGGTTGCAGTAGCACCAGCGATTCCATGCGGGCAGTGCTATTATTGCAGAAGGGGATGGCAATCAATGTGCGACAATCTCAAAGCCATTGGATATCATTTTGATGGCGGATTTGCTGAATATATGATTGTCCCTGAAGTGGCAGTAAGAAATGGGTGTGTAAATAAAATTCCTGACAACGTCAATTTCGACCAGGCCGCAATTGCAGAGCCACTTGCGTGTGTGATTAATGGCCAGCAATTGAGCAGGGTAGAAATGGGAGATACAGTGCTAATTCTTGGTGCAGGGCCCATTGGATGTCTGCATGCAGAACTTGCTAAAAACATTGGAGCATCAAAAGTGATTCTTGCTGATATTGTTCAGCAGCGACTGGATATGGCAAAATTCACAGGCGCAATCACAGTTAATTCAAAACAAACAAATCTCAAGGAATTTGTATCGGAATTAACAGACGGGAGAATGGCAGATAGAGTGATTGTGGCAGTGGGATTGGCAGAGGCACAGGAACAATCTCTTGACCTTGTTGCAAAAAGAGGCTCAGTGAATTTTTTTGGCGGGCTTCCAAAAGAATCTCCGTTTGCTAAATTGAACACAAATGTTCTCCATTATGGAGAAAGCTTTATTACAGGAACACATGGGTCAACACCACTTCACAACAAACTGGCGCTTGATTTTATTTCAGCAGGAAAATTTCACATAGACAATTACATAACAAGAAAAATACCACTCGAACGATTGTTAGAAGGATTAAGTAATGCAGAGCAGAAAAAGGCGCTTAAAATCATCGTGAATCCATGAAAGGGGAATATATGTACAAACCTACAAAACAGGAAGCAGCCAAACTTCTCAGGCAGATGATGGAAATCAGACAATTCGAGGATAAAATTATGGAACTGCTTGCAAAAAACATTGCCGAAGGCGGCTCGCATCTTTATGCAGGTATGGAAGCAGTTGCAGTTGGTGTCATATCAAGTTTGAACCCAGACGATTATATTACCAGCACACATCGAGGACATGGTCATGCAATCGCAAAGGATGGAGACCTTAATGCCCTGATGG
>DAONMJ010000172.1:0-1976 GCA_035392545.1 bacterium | reverse complement strand
AATCATCACCTGGTTCAACAGATAAATCTGTGGTAAGAAACACAAAATCTATTATCCTGCGGCATGATGGATAAACGTCTTTGCCTTTTTTTAACATGATTGTCGCTTCGCCTTTTTTCAAATCAACAGATGCCTTTTCGTATACATAATCAGTATTATGATATGCCCACGGACCCTGTATCTGCCACTTTCTTTCCATCGGGAAATATTTGAAACTGTCCCTGTTTCCAAATTCTCCAGCAAACACTATTTTTTTATTCTGCACAATTTCAATATTGAATAAACTATTGAAACCATATGCTGATTCATATCTTACCCAGAGATTGTACTTTCCATCTTCATCAATTCTGACCTTTTTTTTGGCAATTGCCAGTGCAACTTGTTCGTCGTCCCTGATTCTATTTCCACTCCAGGTTGCTGGTCTTGCAGGAAAATACCCCTCAAAAGATTTAATCACCTTCCAGCCAGAAACTATCTGAAAATCTTCTGCTTCAATGCACACTTCTGCAGCAAAACACGCCTGAGCCAGGCACAATAACATTAAAAATACTCTCATGTTCATCCCCCTGTTGGTTATCGTAGAAGGTCTCGTTCCACAACTTCCTGTGGCAAAAGTAATTTTTCTTTTGATACTGAAAGATACGGTGGTACTGTGAGTAAAATCTTGTTTCCATTGCATTTAGAAAACATCCAGAGCGTTCCATCCTGACCTTCTGGCACATTTACCTTGAAATAACTGTATCTCGGCAGTTGCTCAAACGAAAACACTTCCTTCCCATTGCCATCAAGAATTTTTCCACCTCCACCGTCAGAGTATCCTGCCACAATTTTTGTTCCTTTCGGAACATAAAAATACAGGGACCACATGGTTCCGGGTTGAAATGATCTGTTAGTAATACCTGATTCAAAGGTCCATGCCATATCAGGTTCAAGTATCTTCACTTTTGCCCTGTCTCCGCCAGTCGTAATATAAAACCAGTGCAGTCCTGTATAAGAAGTTTCCATAACAATTTCATGTGGATTACCATCAGGAGGAACGCTTCTATCTTCTGCGACAGGTCTGTCAGGAAATTTTGAAGAAAAAAGTTTTATGTAAACATTTCCATAATCCCTGTAGAAAGAAATAAGACCACCTTTGACCTGAAGTTTTATTTTTGCGGGTGCTTTTTCAACCCAGGTATAAATTGTCTGAGAAGCACCTGCCTGAACGCCTTCATCCCCTATTAGTTCTTTATCTTTTATGACAATATTCTTCAAATTTTTCACAGGCACAAGATTTGTACTGTAAAACACTGGTTCCACAGGAAACACCGAATGTGAAGCAATGCCATTTTTCAGCATTGTTTTTATTTCCTCCTCTGTAAACGGTTCTTTTATCTTCCAGGGGTTTTTTCCTTCAGGCACATTCCATCTTGCACTTTCAGGCACAGTTACATCCTTCGTCATATCCTGCAATGTCACATATGCTGCAACAAGGTCAATCATCTGGGTATTTCTCATCCTGTAAATATGCTTGACCATTTCTTCAAAACATGCCTGTTTTTCCTGCGGAAGGCTGTGAACATATCTGAGATATTTCTCCACATATCCTGTGTAAAGAACAAGGTCATAAATTCTGCTCTTTATCGATGGGTCATTTGTGCGAGAAAGCGCCTCATCAAGATATCTGTACATTTTTCCTATCAGGTCATCACTGAACAAAGGTCTGTTATCTTTCTCGTCAATTTTGTAAATTAAGCGGTAAAACTTCTCCATTGGTTGTTTTGCAGGACCAAATGATTTTTCAAGAAAATCGTTAAAAATTTCATTCACATTTTTTGCTTCATTTACCTCCCATAATAATCTTGCAAGTATGTAATTACCAAGCCCTGCTGGACCCCAACTATCTTCTGTCCAGCCACTGATTAACCGGATACCTTTGTTGTAAAAAGACGGAAGATTTTTCGTTAAATAAGTTATGTCTGCTGCCCTTGGTC
>DAONMJ010000171.1:0-2075 GCA_035392545.1 bacterium | reverse complement strand
ACGATATAACAGAAAGTTTGTTAAAACTCAGGGATGTAATTGCGAGCCCTCCATAAACATTTATCATTTTCTTTTTCAGGTGTATAATCAAGTTTAATCAGGGATGAGATATGCTTTCACAACAGGAAAAAAGTATTTTTTTTATAGGACAGGTTGCCGGGAATACATATTACACAGTGGCATTCAATGGTGTTCTTACTCTTTTTCTTCTTAAAATAGGTGTCAAGGAAGGACTTCTTGGTATTCTTTCAGTAATACCATTTATTGTGGGTATCGCTTCCTCTTTTCTCGTTTTCTGGGTGGGGAAAAATTACACAAAGATTTTACGTCCCAATGCATGTTTTCTCACAGGCCTGGCTTTTTTGCTTCTTCCTCTTTTTCTCATTACTGAAAAAATTGGTTATTCAGCAAGCATCATATATTATGCTATCTTTGTTTTCCTTTTCTGGTCTGGGACTCAGATTTCATCTCTTGCCTGGTTTCCTGTGGTACAACTGTGGGTTCCAGAAGAAGAAAGGGGAAGGTTTTTCGGGATTTTGAGATTTACGTCCACCATAGTTGGTTTTGCTTTTTTGAGATTATCTTCTTATATTCTTGGGGCTGAACCTTCATTCAGGGAATTTTTTATTGTAATGCTTGCTGTAAGTATTTTTGCAATTATCTGGCCATTCAGTTATTTTCATGTTTCAATGCCTTCTCCATCTGATGAAGAAAAAACTGAAACCAGAATGTTTGGTATTTTTCGCGAAATTTTTTCAGACAGAGAAAGAAAACTTTATTTTTGTTTTTATTTCCTATGGAATTTTGCTGCTTATATTGTTACCCCTTTTGTTATTCCATTTTATAAGACCGTGCTACATCTTTCTTCTTCCTTTTGTGTGTTTTTGACCTCGATGTCTGTTCTTGGTATGGGTGGTCTGGCATTTATCTGGGGAAAGGTGAATGATTTTCGGGGAAGTAGATTTGTATTATTTTTTTCATTCCTTCTCGGGTTAATTTACTGTCTCCTGATGGCGCATATTCATAAGTTTCCTTTACAGGGGATTGAACAGGCATTAATTTTTATTTCATTGATTGGGGGTATTGCTGGTGGCGGTCAGTTAATGGGAGATACAACGAGAAGATTTTTGATTGCTCCTGCGAAAAAGCGCGTTGCGTTTTTTTCGTATCTGGTAATTTTTGGTGGACAACTACCTGCTTTAATTGTGCCTCCTATCAGCGGGAGAATCATAGAAAATTATAAACATATTTCTATCTCTGGCTATGGTATTTATCAACTGATTTTTCTTCTGATTGGTATTTTACACATTGTTTTCCTTGGTATGATTTTGAAAATGAAACCGATAAAGGAAAAACCTGTCGGAGAAGTGTTCAAGGATGTTGTGGCTGAAAATTTGATGAAACTGAGGGATTTGATTGCCAGTCCGCCATGACAGAGTTTTATGATGTGTGATAAAATAATGCAACAAAAAAGTCCCATGACAGACACAAAAAAATATCTGATTGTTTTCCCCTTCTCCTGCAAAGAGCGAACAGGATACATTATTGAGAAATTTTTTAGTGATACAACAGACTTTTCCCACATCACTCACCTGGCTTCTCGCTGGACAGGAATTGAGGATTTTAGAATAAAACTTATCATGCATAGAAGAAAACCGGTGATCCTCCCGTCAAGTTATTCTCTGAAGTCCTTTGCTGCGAAAATTGTTCAGGATCATACAGAATACAGGTTAATATCCCTTATTGAACAGTTTTTAATGCTACTGGAATTGTGTGGCGATATGGCAGGAAAAACAGGAATAAATGTTGTGTCGCTTGCGACCAGAATAAAATCATTTATCAAGGATTTCAAGGTGTCGCACGAAAGATTTGACTTTAATGACTGGTTTTCTGAGATTCAAAAATATCCATGGAGATATCAGGAAAATAAATATGTTGTTGAACAGGCATTTAATGTGATGCAAAAATATCAAAATAATCTTGAAAACAATCATCTTGTTGACGAGGATGACCTTTACAAAATTGCAGCAGAAAAGATAAAGGATATGAATTTTGATACAGTGCTGCTTGACGGA
>DAONMJ010000170.1:0-2132 GCA_035392545.1 bacterium | reverse complement strand
AAAAACATGATCCGAGGTTTGTAACCTGGCCATCAAGAGTTGCAGAAGAAAATCCCATTGAAGACCTTATTGAAACTTATAAAGTTCTACTTCCAGGCAAACAGGTAGTTCCTGTCATGTTTCCAAACTTACCATCAGGAAATAACCTGGACGCTATCAATAGTTATGTCAGCGATTGTTCAAAAAAAACCGGATACCCTGCTTTGATTTTCAGCGACCCTGAGTGGGCTTCTGAAGAACTTGAAGAAAGAATTATACAAGGGAATTTTATTGGGGCTAAAAGTTATATGAGTATGCTTCCTGAAACAATACCTCCTAATAACATCAATATTTTTGATTATTTTCCAAAACATCAACTTGAAATTCATGATAAAAATGGGTGGATTGTGATGCTCCATATTCCAAAAGAAGGGAGATTGAAGGACCCGGAAAATTTAAAGAATCTCTGTGAAATTGACAGAATTTATGAAAATATTCAGGTCATTGTTGCGCATGTTGGAAGAGCTTACTGTAATCATGATGCGGGAAATGCCTTTGAAATATTGAAGAAAACAAAAAGAATTATGTTTGATATCAGCGCCAATACCAATGAGAATATCTTTTCCATGCTGATTGAATGTGTTGGACCTGACAGAATTCTTTTTGGTTCAGACATGCCCATTACAAGAATGAGGATGAGAAGAATTGAAAAAGATGGAATTTATGTAAATCTTGTGCCAAAAGGACTTTATGGAGACGTGTCCCGGGATAAACATATGGCTGAAATTGATGGAATTGAAGCAGAAAATCTTACATTTTTTCTGTATGAAGAAATCGATGCTTTCAGAAAAGCATGCGAAAGGCAAAAGCTCAAAGATGATGACATTGAAAAAATTTTTTATAAAAATGCTCTGAACATGATTGAAAAAGCAAAAAAGTGGAGGAAGTATGTTGATCATTAATAATCCCTATGAAATAAAAAATGGTCTGTGGCTGAAAGGTAATTTCCATATTCATACAACAAGAAGTGATGGCACATTAGGTCCTCAGGATACAATCAACCAATATGCTGAACTTGGACATGATTTTCTTTCATTTTCAGACCATGACAATATAATGACAGACAATGAGTATAAGTTGCTCGACAGTAGAAATATGATTTTGATTTCTGGTATTGAAATTTCAGCCGGTGGCCCACATTTACTCTACATTGACTCCGAACAGAACATTACCTGTTATCCTGAAAGACAGAAGGTATTGAATGAAATTGAGAAAATCTACAGGGAAACTGGTCGTGGTTTTGCGGTTGTTAACCATCCTGACTGGGAACAACAATTTAACCACTGTACAATTGAGCAACTTATGGAATGGACAGGATATCTTGGCATGGAAATTTATAACGGAGTAATTGGACGGCTTGATGGAAGTCAATATGCCACCAACAAATGGGATATTCTTCTTTCTAAAGGTAAAAAGGTATGGGGCTTTGCCAATGACGATGCACATAGAAAAGGCGACCATGGTCTTGGATGGAATGTTGTTTTTGCAAGAAAAAAAACAAAGGATGCTATTATTGAAGCAATTTTCAAAGGGAATTTTTACTGTTCGACAGGCGTTCTGATAAGACATATTGAATGTGATGGCGATACAATTTACATAGAAACAGAAAATGCAAAGAAAATTGCTGCAATTCAAAATGTTGGGAAAAGATTTAAGGTTGTTTACGGAAATTGTATAAAGGTTGAGATACCTCAGGATGCAAAATATGTCAGGTTTGAGTGCTGGGGACAAGCAGAACAAATGGCATGGACACAGCCCTTTTTCGTTTCACTCAATGAAGTTGCTGTGGAACTTGAATATGTAAAGGACTGGTTGATTTCAAATCTTCTTGATATCAGCGGCCTTGATGAAACAAATCCTGATGCAGCATTGAAATTTGCAAAGATTAAGACAGCCTGCGAGCCAGCAGGCACCGCACTTTCTGGATTTGTTGACACAAGAAAACAATCAAATGGTCAAGATGGAATTCTTTATCTTGTTTCAGAAGTACAATTTGAAAATGATACAAAGGCACTTTTATCTCTTGGGTATGATGGCCCGATAAGAGTATGGCTAAACGGAGAAGAGATATTTTATGGGCCAGGCACAAATCC
>DAONMJ010000169.1:0-2156 GCA_035392545.1 bacterium | reverse complement strand
GGTTTGGCGCAAACACATCCTGGATAGAACCTGTGGGAAAAACAATAGAAGAAACGATAAATTTCCCATGGAAGAAAGACAATGAATTCATTGATATTGCTCTTTCTGGTTTTCGTTATGCTACAAAAAGAATGAAAAATAAGTGTTATGTATATTTATCGGGCTATCATTCTCCTCTGGAACTGGCATTTATTTTGAGGGGTTCTGAGTTTTTTCTTGATGTGTACTCGTGCCCTGATAAAGTTCATACATTGATACAACAATGCGATAAAGCACTAAAATGGATATATCAACTATTAGAAGACAACGTCAGAAATGAAAATTATGGAAATATTGCCGGCTTTCTTTGGATGGAAAGATGCCTTCCTTTTTTAAGCGAAGACGCAGCAGGACTTCTTTCGCCACAACATTATAAGGAATTTGGCGTACCATATACCGACGAAGTGTTCAGGAGATTCGGTGGAGGATTCCTTCACGTACACACTCAGTCATATCATCAGATGGAAAACATTTCCAGTATGGAACATCTTACAACCTATAACTGGAGACCAGATCCGAATACACCAGAAGCCATTAGCATTCTTGAAAAACTGATTGATGGAGCACGAAAAAAAATCGTAGTAATCGTTGCAGACCCGCAATCCATTCAACAAAAGGTTGATCTTCTATCCCAGGGAAGATTTTTTTTGTTGTGCTACTGCAAAAATAGAAATGAGCAGAATTTTATCGTTGATTTTGTAAAAGAGAAATTGCAGATTAAATAAAATGCCCGTCCGCAAATACGTATTCTATATAAGTAAAATATGCCAACTATCCGTTTAAAATCAGGAGTAGGCGACAGAAAATTCCCATGATATGCGTGCCTTTTTTCAACGCAACCGTTGCAACTCGGAAAAACGTTTTTATGGATTAATCAGTAGAGAATTCACTTAAATTCCAGAATTTGTTTCCTTCGCCGGGAAAAGCCATATTTCAACTTTACATTTACAACAATGTTTTGCTACGCGCCATGAAAGGTAAAAATCCTTGACAGGTAAATACAGACATGTTATCATCTCTGACTGACTGGTCAGTCAGAAAAAGAGGCAGGATGAAAGATAAAAGGAAAACCATTATTGAAGCAGCATCAGCCATGATAGGTGAAAAGGGCTATTCCCTGACGACGATTGATGAAATTACAAAGAGAGCAGGGATTGGTAAAGGCACATTCTATATTTACTTCAAAAATAAAGATGCCCTTTTTTATGCAATTATTGAAGAAAATTTTACTAACTTTTTAAATGAAGTGAAAACCAGTATTGAAAAAATTGACGACTTTTCTGAAAAAATAAAAAAGGTTATCGAAATGTATCTTTCGCATCACGAAAAAAACTATTTCCTTTTCAAGATTTTGACCCAGGAAAAACCATCTCTAAAAAAAGGCGCGTTTATAAAATTCTGGAACACTTTTTTTTCAAGATGGGACTTCCTAAAATCCGAAATTCTCCATGAAATAAAGAAGGGCACTTTAAAACAATTTGAACCTGATGATATAATATATGCATTTCTTGGTATTATGCACGGCAATATCCATAAATGGTTATTAAATGAAAGAAGGTATTCGCTTACAAGGAAAACCGATACGGTCTATCAACTGTTTGTAGACGGAATAAGGAACCGAAAATGAAAAAAATTTTATTTTCCTTTTTACTCATGATGTCTTCTTTGCTGTCTGCCGGAGAAATACTTTCCATTGAAGAAAGTATTAAAATTGCCATTGACAACAATCTTAATATTAAAATTTCACAATCCAGAATCGACCAGGCATATTATGAAAAAGAAATATCAAAGACGAATTTTTTGCCCAAATTGAGTTCATCCTTGACTTATACATACCTCGGAGATAATAAACCAATTAGTTTTAGCCCACTTTTTCCATCCTTCAAGGTCACTGATGACAATCTGTACAATATAAATTTTAAGATTACGCAACCTGTTTTTACAGGTCGGAAAATAGAAACAGCATATGAAATTGCAAAGGATTCACTTGAAAAAACAACAATCGATTATGAAACAGAGATACAAAACCTCGTTCTTGATGTTAAAAAGGCATATTTCAATGTATTGAAGGCACAAAGACTTCTTGAAACTGCCTTAAAATATAAAGAATCGCTTCA
>DAONMJ010000168.1:0-2205 GCA_035392545.1 bacterium | reverse complement strand
CTGCAGGTATTGGTTTTATTCAAAGCCCTGTTCCTGACAGAACCTTTGAACCCACACTACCAGATGCTGATAGATTCATTTATACCATGGGAACATCAATAACCACCAGGTCAGGCAAACTTTCAATTTTTTACATGTACAATCAGTTTAAAAAAAGACCTATTCAACAAGGAGGATTTACAGATGGAAAATATGAAAATTTCGGAAGCTTTGTCGGCTGCGAATATGCCGCAAGTATCTGAAAAAAATTCAGTTCTTATCATTGACGACGAACTGGGCCCAAGGGAATCATTGAGAATTCTATTAAAAGATTCCTACAATGTTTTTCTTGCAACAAATGGAGACCAAGGAATATTGATGCTAAAAACACGTGCTATAGATACCATAATCCTTGATCTCAGAATGCCAGGCAAATCCGGACTTGAAACACTTGAAGAAATACGGAAAATCAATCCCGATGTTCCTGTTATTGTCCTGACAGGATTTGGAACCCTTGAAGCGGCTCAAAAAGCGGTCCATCTGAATATCTTCGAATTTATCAGCAAACCCTTTGACATTAATGAAATGAAAGAATGTATAAGAAGAGCTGTTGAAAAAAATAAAATTAACCTGTCTACCAGATTAATAATCAATCAGTTAAATGGTCTTAATACGAATCTTGAACAAAAAATTCATGAACTGGAAAAATTTGCTCTCCTCGGAGAACTTTCAGCAGAAGTTTTACACGAAATCAACAATCCCCTTACAATTATATTAGGATATGTCCAGATTCTGATGCAGGAAATGGCTGCAAGAAACAACGCAACAACAGAAGAAACCTGGCAGTACTTAAAAGTTGTGGAAGATGAAGTAAAGAAATGTCAAACGATTGCGAAAAGCTTTCTTAATGCATCAAAACATTCTTTCAAACGGATGCCTGTCAATGTCAATGCTGTTATTGAAAACATGATTTGCTTTTTCAAAGACAATCCTCTGACAAAAAATGTAAATTTCCTCTGTGATTTCGAACCAGATATTTCCTTTATTCTGGCATCTCCTGAACAGATGCAGCAGGTTTTCACAAACCTTTTTATCAATGCAATAGAAGCAATGGATGGGAAAGGCACCATACGCGTTAAAACAAAGAATCAATCAGGAAATGTCGTCGTGAAAATTTCTGACAGCGGCAAAGGAATGCCGCAGGAACTTCTTGAAAAAATTTTCCAACCATTTTTTACAACAAAATCCAGCAAAGGAACAGGCATTGGCCTGACCATTTCAAAAAAAATCATTGAAGCACATGGTGGTCAGATTTATGCAGAAAGTCAGCCCGAAAAAGGCACAACTTTTACTCTTTGTTTTCCAGCATATGCAGAGAACGTCTGACATATGAATTAAGTATTTCCTTTTTTCTTCGATATTTATTTACTGTTCTTGGAGCAATTAATATCCCGCGTTGCTTAAGAATTTCTGCTATCTGGCGATCAGAAAGAAAAGTACTTGAATCTTCAATGATATTTTTTATCT
This sequence comes from bacterium, assembly GCA_035392545.1. GTDB lineage: Bacteria > Ratteibacteria > UBA8468 > B48-G9 > DTJG01 > DTJG01. The sequence continues at coordinate 699 of DAONMJ010000168.1, read as the reverse complement.
CTTCAGCGATGAAATCCTGACTGCGTTTTCCTGTGGCATAACTAAATAATCTCCTGACCGGAAATATCTTTTTTCCGCAGGCGATGTACTTTCCAGAAACAGCTCTACTTATCAAGGATTGACTGCAACCGAATTTTTCGGCAAGGTCTTTTTCTGAAAGTGGCTTCAAGGCATCGTTTACGCAAAGGAAACCTTTCTGATACTCAACGATATACCCGATCATTTTCTCAAGAAATTTTCTTCTGTTTTCAATGTACAGAAGAAATTTTCTCGCCTGGAAAAGTTTTTCTTTAAGGAATTGTTTTTCCCTTGTTCCAGCAGACTTACTTCTGAATAACTTGATGTATTTTTCATTAAGAAAAATTTTAAACATTCTATCTTCACCAAATTCTATAGAGACAGGATCTAAACTTTTGATAATCACATCAGGAAATATTGAAACAATTTCTTTCGGGTAAGAAAAACACCTGGCAGGAAATGGATTTAATTTTCCCATCTCTTCAACAATAGTTGAAAACTCTGAATCTGTCAGATTCATTTCTTTTTTTATACGAGAAAATTTTCCAGCCAGCAGGTCCTTGCCGTATCTGAAAATCATTGTGAAGACTGGACTGTTTTCCATCTGTTTTGCTCTCATCTGCAACATAAAACACTCAAGAAAATCGCGCGCACCAATTCCTGGTGGTTCAAGAGATTGAA
>DAONMJ010000167.1:0-2237 GCA_035392545.1 bacterium | reverse complement strand
TTATCAATGATTGAACTCCTTGATGGAATTTCTTGTTTGCCTTTTTATCTGTCTGTGATAAAATGCAATTCCAAAACATCCATGCAATCGAGAAAAGGATTGATTATAGCGGTTATACTGACAGCAATTATACAGGTACCCGCTTATACGATGGATAAAGAAAATATCAGAAATATTTATGTAGCAACAGATGGAAATGATCAGTGGTCAGGATTGTATCCACAGGCACTGCCTGACAGAAACGATGGACACCTGGCAACAATTGAAGCAGCAAGGGACAAAATCAGGAAATTAAAATCCAGCGGTTTATTTTCAGGTCCAATTACTGTCTGGATTCGTGGTGGAAGATATCACCTTACGCAGCCCATTGTTTTTACCCACCAGGATTCAGGACCAATCACGTATAGAAACTATCCTGGAGAAAAAGTGATCCTTGATTGCGGGGTAAAAATTTCAGGATGGAAAAAAACACAGGTCAATGGTGTTGACGCATGGGTTACAGAAATACCAGAAGTAAAACAGGGAAAATGGTATTTCAGACAACTGTTTGTCAATGGGAAACGAAAAAATAGAACCAGATTACCGGAAACCGGATATTTTAGAATGAAGGATTTCCCGGATTCAGATAAAAAAACAGCTTTTTTTGACGGAAGCGATTGTTTTTACTGCAGTCCAGGAGATATCAAACAATGGAGAAATCTCAAAGATATTGACATAGTAGTGTTTCACTGGTGGATTGAAGAGAGAATGCCTGTTGAATACTTTGATGAAAACACAGGACTTGTGAAATCATCAAGAAAAAGCAAAATGGTGCTGAAAGACGAGAATGACGGCAAGCCTGCAAGATACTGGGTTGAAAATGTCTTTGAACAATTGAAAACACCATCCCAGTGGTACCTTGATAGAAAGCAGGGTCTTCTGTATTACATCCCTGAAAACAATGAAACAATTGAAACATCTGAAATTTATGCTCCTGTGCTCACGCAGGCAATAATAATTCAAGGAAATAGTGAAAACAATCAATATGTAGAATATCTAACATTCAAAGGTCTCACCATTGAACATGCTGACTGGCAAATGCCTGATGATGGATTCGCATCATCTGAACAGGCAGCCAGGAAAATACCTGGTGTTTTCTATTTAGAAGGAGTACGCTTCTACACCATTGAAGAATGCAAAATACAGCACTGCGGATTTTATGGTATTGAAATTGCAGAAGGTTGTTCTGGCATTAGAATTCATAAAAACAATCTTGAAGACCTCGGAGCAGGTGGAGTTAAAATCAATGGTGGAGATGCATATCAACCAGATTATACCAGAACAAAAAACATCACAGTCACTGAAAATCATATTCATCACTGTGGAAATGTGTTCTACAGTGCTGTTGGCATACTTTCAATGCATGCATCAGGTAATGTCATTTCCTCAAACCACATTCATGACCTTTATTATTCAGGAATTTCATGCGGCTGGGTATGGGGCTATGGTGAAAATGTTTCAAAAAACAACCTTATTGAAAACAATATCATTCATGACATAGGTAAGGGTCTTCTCAGTGATATGGGTGGGATATACACGCTTGGGGTTCAACCAGGCACAGTCATCAGGGGCAATATCATCTACAGAATTGAAAAATATTCATACGGTGGCTGGTGCATATATCTAGATGAAGGTAGTTCTCACATTATTGTTGAGAACAATCTCTGCGCTTTCACAAATCACCATGTTTTTCACATTCACTATGGCAGGGAAAATATTGTGAGAAACAACATCTTTATGTTTGGAGAAGAAGGCATTGTTGCCTTTTCAAAAAAGGAGCAACATTGTTCGTTTACTTTTGAAAGAAATATCCTTATCTCAAAAGGAAAACCGTTTTTCAATGGTGGTTATGTGGAAACACTTGAAGTATTTTTGGGTGATTTGAATATTCTGTACGATGTCTCAGTCAAAGAAATCTACTGGGGAACTATTGAAGGAAACAATATCTCATTTTCCCAAGCACAACATATCGGACATGATGTTCATTCAATTGTCGCTGACCCAGGTTTTGCTAATCCGAGCAGTTTGATTTTACACTGAAATCCGACGAGGTAATAAAAAAAATTGGATTTAAACCTTTCATAACAAAGAAACTGGAGATGATGAATGAATGATGTTCCGCTCATATTAAGACGCGCAGACGATTCAGGTGCAAAGATATGTGTGGTCAGTGTTCCATTGAGGGAGAAAGACCAGCA
>DAONMJ010000166.1:0-2244 GCA_035392545.1 bacterium | reverse complement strand
AACCCGTGATTGCCATCAAGGCAGGGCTTACTGGTTCAGGTTCAAAGGCAGCATCTTCTCATACAGGAAGTCTTGCAGGTATGGCAGAAGCATATGCAGCGGCATTTAAGAAAACAGGAGTACTTCAGGTTTCAACCATGGAGGAATTGTTTGACCTTTCCCTGGCATTCGCCTATCAGCCCATGATTAAAGGAGACCGAGTGGCAATCATTACAAATGCAGGAGGTCCTGCTGTTGTTGCGACTGACGCTGTTGAAAAACAGATGCTCAATGTTGCGCCTCTTTCTGAAGAAACCATGCGAGTTTTGAAAGAAAACCTTCCGCCAGCAGCAAATACTCATAATCCGGTTGATGTTCTTGGAGATTCAACTGAGCAGGGTTATAAAGTTGCCCTTGAAAATGTGATGAAGGACGATGCTGTTGATGGAATTATTGTCATTGTGACCCCTCAGACAATTACCCGTCCTCTTGAAACAGCCCAGGTGGTTGTGGAAAATGCCAACAGATATAAGAAGACAGTTGTCACAAGTTTTATGGGTGGAGTGGCTGTTGAAATGGCAATTGACTATTTAAGACAGAGCAAGATTCCAAACTATGAATTTCCAGAAAGAGCAGTCAGGTCTTTGCGGGGAATGGTTGATTATGGGAGTTTTCTCAAAAGGCAGAAGGCAGAAAGAAAAAAACTACTCATTGACAGGAAAAAAACCGCAGAAATTCTAGAATCTGTGAAAAAAGCAGGGATAAAGACGCTTACTGATTTTCAGGCGCGAGAAATTTTTGAGGCATACGGCATCAGTGGTCCAAAAAGGGCTTTTGCAAAAGATGCAAAATCAGCAGTTGAATGTGCTGAAAAAATTGGATATCCAGTTGTGGCAAAGATTGTTAGCCCTGACATTCTACACAAAACAGAATCAGGTGGGGTAAGGATTAACATACAGAATGCAACTGAAATGGAAAAGGCATTCAATGATATTGTCAATTCTGTCAGGGCATATTCCAATTCAGCAAAAATTGAGGGAGTTGAAGTGCAGGAAATGGTTAAAGGCGTGCAGGAAATTATTATAGGCGTGAAAAAAGATGTTCAATTTGGACATCTTATTATGTTTGGTCTTGGAGGAATTTTTGTTGAGGTATTGAAGGATATTACATTTGGAATTGTGCCTGTTGATATGGAAGAAGCGTTTGATATGATAAAAGAAATCAAAAGCTATAAACTCCTCACAGGTTTCAGAAAACTTCCTGAAGCAGATATTCCAGCAATCGCTGACGCAATCCTGAAAGTTTCTCAATTGTGTGAAGATTTTCCTGAAATACAGGAACTGGATCTTAATCCATTGATTGTGAAGAGTAAAGGAAACGGAATAGTGATGGTTGATGCAAGAATTATCCTTGAATAGGAGGAGACAATGAAAAATGGCAGGTATCTCGTGGGAGTTGTCGGTGCTGGAGGTATCGGCAGATATCATATAGACGGCTGGAAGAAAATGCAGGATGTTGTGGTGTATGGAATTTCAGATGTATCAACACAGTATCTTGATGAAGTGAGTAAAAAATACGAAATTCCTGTTGCAGTGAAGGATTACAAGAAACTTATCAATATTGAAGAAATTGACATCATTGATGTGTGCACTCCGAATGCTTTTCATTATCCAGTTACAATAGCCGCGTTGAAAAACGGGAAACATGTGATTTGCGAAAAGCCCCTTGCTACCAGCAGCAAGCACGTTGAAAAAATGATTCAGGCAGCAAAAGAAAACAAAAGGAAATTGATGGCTGCGCAGAATCAAAGGTTTACTGCACCCGGGAAAATGACAAAGGGAATGATTGACCAGGGGATTTTTGGAGAGATTTATTTTGCGCAGTGTTATGCTGTGAGGAGACGGGAACTTCCACCAAGAGACACATTTATAAAAAAAGAACTTTCAGGTGGTGGTCCAATGTTTGATATTGGAGTTCACATTCTTGACATCACATACTGGTTTATGGGCTGTCCAGAGGTTCATTCTGTTAAAGGAGTAACATTTACAAAACTTGCAAAAAATGATGATGTAACAGGTTCCTGGGGACAGTGGGACACAAAAAGATTTGAGGTTGAGGACTTTGCATCGGGTTTTATTTTGTTCAAGGATGGTAGGGCATTGCAGTTAACCTGCAGTTTCCTTTCAAATTTACCATCTAACTGGTCTGCTCACCTTTATGGCACAAAGGCAGGCATGATATGGCCAGAAATGAAAATGTTTTCAG
>DAONMJ010000165.1:0-2244 GCA_035392545.1 bacterium | reverse complement strand
AACCCGTGATTGCCATCAAGGCAGGGCTTACTGGTTCAGGTTCAAAGGCAGCATCGTCTCACACAGGAAGCCTTGCAGGCATGGCAGAGGCATATGCGGCTGCATTTAAAAAAACAGGAATACTGCAGGTGTCAACCATGGAGGAATTGTTCGACCTTTCCCTTGCATTTGCCTATCAACCCATGATTAAAGGGGACCGTGTCGCAATCATAACCAATGCAGGTGGACCTGCTGTTGTTGCCACAGATGCAGTTGAAAAACAGATGCTCAAGGTTGCGCCTCTTTCTGAAGAAACCATGCGAGTTTTGAAGGACAATCTCCCACCCGCAGCAAATATCCACAATCCAGTTGATGTTCTTGGAGATTCAACAGAACAGGGCTATAAAATTGCCCTTGAAAATGTAATGAAGGACGATGCTGTTGATGGAATTATTGTCATCGTGACACCTCAGACAATTACCCGTCCTCTTGAAACAGCGCAGGTGGTTGTGGAAAATGCCAACAGATATAAAAAAACAGTTGTCACAAGTTTTATGGGAGGGGTAGCAGTTGAAATGGCAATCGATTATTTAAGACAGAGCAAGATTCCAAACTATGAATTTCCAGAAAGAGCAGTCAGGTCTTTGCGGGGAATGGTTGATTATGGGAGTTTTCTCAAAAGGCAGAAGGCAGAAAGAAAAAAACTACTCATTGACAGGAAAAAAACCGCAGAAATTCTAGAATCTGTGAAAAAAGCAGGGATAAAGACGCTTACTGATTTTCAGGCGCGAGAAATTTTTGAGGCATACGGCATCAGTGGTCCAAAAAGGGCTTTTGCAAAAGATGCAAAATCAGCAGTTGAATGTGCTGAAAAAATTGGATATCCAGTTGTGGCAAAGATTGTTAGCCCTGACATTCTACACAAAACAGAATCAGGTGGGGTAAGGATTAACATACAGAATGCAACTGAAATGGAAAAGGCATTCAATGATATTGTCAATTCTGTCAGGGCATATTCCAATTCAGCAAAAATTGAGGGAGTTGAAGTGCAGGAAATGGTTAAAGGCGTGCAGGAAATTATTATAGGCGTGAAAAAAGATGTTCAATTTGGACATCTTATTATGTTTGGTCTTGGAGGAATTTTTGTTGAGGTATTGAAGGATATTACATTTGGAATTGTGCCTGTTGATATGGAAGAAGCGTTTGATATGATAAAAGAAATCAAAAGCTATAAACTCCTCACAGGTTTCAGAAAACTTCCTGAAGCAGATATTCCAGCAATCGCTGACGCAATCCTGAAAGTTTCTCAATTGTGTGAAGATTTTCCTGAAATACAGGAACTGGATCTTAATCCATTGATTGTGAAGAGTAAAGGAAACGGAATAGTGATGGTTGATGCAAGAATTATCCTTGAATAGGAGGAGACAATGAAAAATGGCAAGTATCTTGTTGGTGTTGTTGGCGCTGGTGGCATTGGCAGATATCACATAGACGGCTGGAAGAAAATTCATGATGTTGTGGTTTATGGAATTTCAGACGTTTCCCAGCAATATCTTGATGAAGTGAGCAAAAAATACGAAATTCCTGTTGCAGTGAAGGACTATAAGAAACTGATTGATATTGAAGAAATCGACATCATTGATATATGCACTCCAAATGCCTTTCATTATCCGGTCACAATAGCAGCATTGAAAAACGGTAAACATGTAATTTGTGAAAAGCCCCTTGCCACCAGCAGCAAGGACGTTGAAAAAATGATTCAGGTAGCAAAAGAAAACAAAAGAAAATTGATGGCTGCGCAGAATCAAAGGTTTACTGCACCCGGGAAAATGACAAAGGGAATGATTGACCAGGGGATTTTTGGAGAGATTTATTTTGCGCAGTGTTATGCTGTGAGGAGACGGGAACTTCCACCAAGAGACACATTTATAAAAAAAGAACTTTCAGGTGGTGGTCCAATGTTTGATATCGGTGTTCACATTCTTGACATCACATACTGGTTTATGGGATGTCCGGTTGTTCATTCTGTCAAGGGAGTGACATTTACAAAGCTTGCAAAAAACGATGATATCACAGGTACCTGGGGGCAGTGGGATACAAAGAAATTTGAGGTTGAGGATTTCGCATCCGGTTTTGTTTTGTTCAAGGATGGAAGGGCACTACAGTTAACATGCAGTTTCCTTTCAAATCTACCGTCTAACTTGTCTGCCCACCTTTATGGCACAAAGGCAGGCATGATATGGCCAGAAATGAAAATGTTTTCAG
>DAONMJ010000164.1:0-2272 GCA_035392545.1 bacterium | reverse complement strand
AACTTGTTTTCATTAAAACGCCGTATCTTCCAGATGACAAGTACTCATGCTGAGACACTATGAAAAACCATATTTTTTTGAAGGCAGTCAATCCATGTAAGGAACCTGCGACATTTGGTCTTAATGCAAGTATTCCTTTTCCAAAGGGCTTGCTAAAAACCACAGAGTCCTTGATTCTTTATGATTATGATAATAGTGTGATTCCCTGCCAGAAAAAGGTTCTTGCCAGATGGAATGACAAAAGCATTAAAGTGGTTCTCATTGATTTTGTTGCGACCCTTAAATCAGGTACAAACAAATACAGAATTTCTTTTGAAGGTAATAAAGAAACAGAAAATATTCCACAGGGTTCATTGAAAATTCGTTCAGGTAGTGATGGGGATGAAAATGTGGCGATTATTGACAATAAATTCTCCTTGAAATTGACGCTTGTCGACAGTAAGAATTTGAAATATCATGCAAAAATTAAAAAGGTGAAAAAACAATATGGAAAAATAAAAAAAGTTACAATTATTTATGGTTCATTTTCGACGAAAACAAATTTGCGTGGAATTGATTTTGTTCTGACATTAACAACATGGACGGGCAGTAATCTGGTAAAAGTAGAACCTGAAATTCATTGCAATCCTGAAAAAGGCGTCTTTTTCAGGATCAAAGAGTTCAAACTTTCTATAACACCGATTTCAAATAATATTGCAGAAGCATTTTTCCCAGGTGTTCAGATAAATCAAACAAAGAAGATAAAAATTTTGCAGGTTGACGACAACTGTGATATTGAAACAGACGAAAATCTTGAAAAAAGACACATTGCTTCGACTGGTACCTTCAGGGTAGCCGCCAATGGTCTGATTATAGCGGGTGCTTTGAAGGACTTTTCAATGAGATGGCCAAAAAGTATGGAATTTGATGGACACTCCATCAGTTTTGGGTTATTTCCTTCATTCAAAAAAGGCGCATTTAACCACATGCAACCATTGTACAAGTATGGATACCTGTTTTACGGTTCTACATATATGTTGAAAACAGGTCAGAAAAGAAGATGGGAAATATGGCTTGATATGGATGGAAACTGGCAGTTGTGTAGATCAATGTGTGAAATACCGCCTATGGCGGTTGTAGAACCAGTATATGCAGTTTCAACCGGCGTTTACGGAGATATTCCTGCAGCAGGAGACAATACCAGAGATTACGATAGAGTGTTTTCCAATATGTTCAATCTGTATTACTCAAGCATCAGGAAAAACAGGGATACAGGAGAGATGAACTGGGGTGATTGGTTTGGAGAAAGATATATTCACTGGGGAAACAACGAATATGACACAGCAGAGCAACTTTTTGTCCAGTTTGTAAGGACAGGAGATTTGAGATATTTTGTGTCTGGTGAAAATGCCGCAAGACATACAGAGGAAGTGGATATTATTCACTATGTAAACAAAGACCTGATTGACTCATTTAATGAAGAACCTTTCAGACCATTTGATGTGGTGCCAGGTTGTGTCCACCAACATACAATAGGCCATGTCGGTGGATTTTTTTCAAGAAAAAAAGCGCAAAAGATGGTAAGCAGGGCGCTTGGAATAAAGAATCCTTATCCCTGTACTGAGCCTTGGAACATGGGACACCTGTGGCTTGAGGGTTTAAGAGACGCATATTTTCTTACAGGAGATGAAAGATTTAAACAAACTGTGATTCTTGTTGCTGATTACCTTTCAAAAATTGTGATAGAAAAACTCTATCCTTTTACCGGGCATGCTCATTCGGGCAGAACTGTTGGATGGCCTTTGACTGCGCTCTGTGCGGCATATGACATTAAAAAAGACAAAAATTACCTCAAAGCAATGAAGATACTTGTTAATGATACACTTGCTGAACAGGACCCTCATTGTGGTGGTTGGCTTTATGAAATGCCTGATGGTCATTGTAACTGCATCAGAAAAAAACATGTGGGTACCGCTGGTTTTCTAATCAGCATCCTTGTAAATGGGTTGAGCAGGTATTACGAAATTACAGGTGATAAAAAAATTCCGCAGGCAGTGAAAAAAGCAGTGGAATTCCTTGTTGCTGATACATGGGATGAAAGAACTGGAAAATTTAGGCTTAGTTCCTGTCCTGCTTCTCCATATCTTCAATTGTTTAGTTTGACCTTGTTTTCTCTTGCAAACGGCATAAAAATTGGAAATGCTGATGTCAGGGATGTTTTTGTAAAAAACTGGAAGCATTTCTTAGATTATGTTGATAAGGAAATCGATGAAAGACATATTGGCTGGATGTT
>DAONMJ010000163.1:0-2277 GCA_035392545.1 bacterium | reverse complement strand
TCATTCCGCCACCAACAATCGTTACATCAAGTTTTTCCATGTGTTCCTCCTTTCATGGTTTTATGATAATATTTATTATAACATTACTTTTTTTTAGCGATTAATATGAGAATTTTCAAATTTTTTGTTCTTACATTGATTTTTGCGGGCGTTGCTTTCTGTCAGGATGCGAATCCGCAGGAAAAACGTGTTGCCGCAATTGTCGCTGACTGGTTTAAATACTCACATCCTGATGTACTGCTTACAAGAATTCTCAAGACATATTCTCTTGATGGAAAGGGTCAGAAGTCGCAATTGAAACTTGTTTCAGTGTTCAGGGATAAACCTTCCAGCAAGGATTTAAGTAAAGCATACGCAGAAGCATTTGGGTTTAAAGTGTGTGATAGTATTGAAGAAGCGTTGACACTTGGGAAAGGTATGCTTGCAGTTGACGGAGTGATTATTTCGACAGAATGGTGCGATTATCCTGTGTCGCCTACAGGTCAGGTGATGTATCCGAAACGAAGGTTGTTTGAAGAGGTGGTAAAGGTATTTCAAAAAACCAACAGGGTTGTTCCTGTTTTTATTGATAAGCATATTGCGGATAACTGGCAGGATATTATATGGATTTATAATACTGCAAAAAAAATGAAAATACCCCTGATGGCAGGTTCATCTTTACCCGTTTCGTGGCGATATCCTTCGGTTGATGTTGATACACATTCAAAACTGAAAGAGATTGTCGGCATTTCATATCATACGCTTGATGGTTATGGATTTCATGGACTTGAGATGATTCAATGTCTTGCAGAGCAACGAAAAGGTGGAGAAACAGGTGTTAAGTCGGTCCAGTGCCTGACAGGACAGGATGTCTGGAATGCTTCAGGCAAATTGTATGACGAAAATCTTTTGAACATGGCTGCCTGTAAGGTGAGAAAAATTCCTGAAGGTAAGACCCTGAAAGATATGGTCAAAGACCCAGTGCTTTTTGTAGTCAATTACAATGATGGATTGCGGGCTTGTCTTTTCACATTGAACAACTTTGCGTCTCAGTGGGCAGCAGCATGGAAATATGCAGATGGAAAGACGGATTCAAGTTTGTTTAAACTTGATGACAATCTCTCAACCCTCATGCATTTTGCCAATCAGATGCATGGGATTGAGAACATGATCATTACTGGTAAACCTGCCTGGCCTGTGGAACGAACGGTTCTTACAAGCGGTGTTCTTGATGCTCTTTTGATTTCAAAGTTACAATCAGGAAAACTTATCAATACGCCATACCTGAAAATTTCATACAGACCTGAATGGAAGTGGCAACAGCCAGAAGGCGTTCCAGAATAAGAATCTTATTTCCGTCCAAGGGTTGGTTAAAAAACACAAATGTTTATATTTATGTTGTGGAGAATGTGTTTTGAGAAAAATATCAGGTTGAACAATTCTTATGTTGCACACAAACATCAATGTTAAAATTTCTCCAACGTTTATATTGTGCTTTCCCCATTATTTGATAAAACTTAGTACGTTTGGTTTTACCAAATTGATAAAGTCCTGGTACGAAATGCGAATCAGTTCTGTGTGTGAACCAGCGTTAAAAACAATTTGTTTACTTTCTGAAAGAGAATCCTCTACGTATGTTTCCATTCCATAAAGATTTCCGAACGGTGGCATTGCCCCGATTTCGCATTCCGGGAATGCATCCTTAAATTCCTGCTCTGTAGCGATTGTGAGAGAATTTGCTCCTATGGCTTTTCTTAATATCTCAACATCCACGTGATAATTTGCAGGCAACACTGCCAGGGCAAGTTTGCCGTCCTTATTGATAACTACTGTTTTCGCCAGTTCTTTGCCGTGTACATGGGCTGCAGCCGCGATTTCCTGAGCAGTGTAAGCGGGTGAATGTTGAATACTCACATATTTGATGTTGTTTCTGTCAAGGAATTCTTTGAGTTTTTTAGAAGGCATTGTTCTCACCTCCTTTTCAATTTCACTATTGTTATACCCTGTGATTAAAGCAGGTGTCAATCCTTATGTTCTGACCATTCAGCATCAAGAACGTTTCTGGAATGTTCATCAGGTTTTGAACGACTGGATGTGTTCCATTTGATTACCGTGACATGCTTTTTTCTGAAAAGAACCAGAGACATAAGGAACAAGAAGGTGATGATGACAAACAATCCTGCAAAAAACAAAATCGGAGCCAGCAGCAACCACAAAATAACTTTTGAAAGTATTTCCATTAATCAATATCCATAAGGTATCCTGCACCGTTTTCTGTGCTTCTGTTATTGATGGCAG
>DAONMJ010000162.1:0-2302 GCA_035392545.1 bacterium | reverse complement strand
GGTGTTTGAGGTTGTTTGTTTCCTTTAATACATTCAATCAGATCCCCGGCTGGTGATTTTATTTTGCTGACAGACTCAGAAAGTTGCTGCGGTTCTTTTTCTCCATAATAATGGACATAATTGTTTTCTCCGTATGCGCTTAATTTCATTACCCCTTTTTCTCCCCATATCAACAGTGCTTCTCTAAACGATGGGTCTATTCCAAGGATGCCAAAACTTCCAATTGTTTTTTCCTTAAATTTCACAATGAAGGCAGTATTGATGTCCACTTTCATTCCGCGGTAATCAATAAAGCTTGCCACTTGTACTGGTGTCAGGCCTGTAAGATAAAACAACAATGCCACAAAATGGCTGCCAGAATCTGTTAATTGTCCACCACCTGAAAATTTTGGCTCAAATCTCCATATCCTTCCTGTGTTTCTTACAATATTAATCCAGTCCTGGGCAAGATACCCTGAAACAAAAACAATTTTTCCAAGTTTTTTTTCTTCAAGTATTTTTTTTGCGGCAAGAAATGTTTCCATGTAGTGCCTTTGATAACCGACAACGAAAACCCTTTTTGTTTTTTTCAAAAGTTTTTTTACTTCCTGTGCCTCTCTATAATTTACCACTGCAGGTTTTTCAACAAGCACATGCAACCCATATTTCAAACTCAGCATAATCTGAGGGAAATGGTATGTGTGCGGAGAATTAATGACAACTGCATCAAAATTCCCTTTTTCAATAAGATCTCTATCACTTTTAAATACCTGGATGTCTCCTGCTTCTCTCAAAAACTTTTCAACGCTTTCCTTTTTTGGGTCAAAAACACCAGCAACTTTTACTCCTTCAGTATTTTTCAAATTTCTTAAATGTCCATAAGAAATTCCACCACAACCAATAAAACCAATGTTTATCTCTTTCATTTCATCTCCTGTTTTGTTTTATATATCCAATATGACTGGTTTATTGTATAATACTTTCGTATCATTTGAAAAATCTGGAGTCCAAAAATGGCAAATGTGATAACGAAAAAAATTTATTATCATGATACTGATGCTGGTGGAGTGGTTTACTATGCCAATTACCTGAAATTTTTTGAAGAGGGTAGAACCCAGTATTTTGAAGAAAACGGTATTTATACAGAAAAATTGCTTGACGAGAACATTGCGTTTGTTGTCGCAAAAGCAGAAATTGAGTATAAAAAGCCAGTAAGATATAAGGATGTAGTCGATGTGATTACTGATGTGGAACGGATAGGAAATTCATCAATAGTATTTTTTCAGAAAGTGATGAAAGATGATATGTTGTGCTGTGAAGGTAGAATAACCATTGTTTGTGTGAATGATCAATTGAAGCCAATACGAATTCCTGATTTTGTCAGAAAAGCCATTATGGAGGCAAAAAATGGATAAAAAGTTTCTGGTCATTTTTTATTCAAGAACCGGAACAACAAAAAAAATTGCTCGTGAAATAGCAAATGCACTTTCATGTGACATTGAAGAAATCATTGATAAAAAAGATCGCTCGGGTGTCAGGGGTTTTATGTCGGGCGGAAGAGATGCGATGAAGCGCGAACTCACTGAAATCAATGATATTGAACAAGACCCATCAGATTATGATGTCATTGTAATAGGAACTCCTGTATGGGCATCTAATATGACTCCTGCCATCAGAACATACATTTCAAAGTATAAAGAAAAATTCAAAAATGTGGCATTTTTCTGTACAACAGGGGGGACAGGTATTGAAAAGACATTGATTGAAATGGAAGTTTTGTGTGGAAAAAAACCTGTTGCAACCGTTTCTTTAACCGTGCGACAGATTAAAAATAGTACTTATCAGAGTTTTTTAAATAAATTTGTGGAAAATTTGCAACAATGCGAAATTACAAATTAAATTCACAGGTCAATGTTTTTGACCTTGTTATTATTTCAGTTAAAAATGAGGTGAACCCCGAAAAAATCACAAGACAGGAGACAGATTACAAATGTTCTCAATAAATTTCTATGGAGCCGTAGAAAATACTACTGGTTCAAGACATCTTTTGCAGATAAATGGTAGAAAATTTTTGATTGATTGCGGAATCTATCAGGAAAGGGAATTTTTATCAAGAAACTGGGAAGATTTTCCTGTAAGTCCAGAAAGTATTGATGCAGTGTTTCTTACTCATGCCCATCTTGACCACTGCGGTTTTCTTCCGAGGTTAGTAAAAAACGGATTTAAAGGACCTGTGTATGCTACTGCGCCTACCATTGAGATTGCAAAGATCGCACTTCTTGATGCAGCAAAACTTTATGAGGAAGATGCTGAGAAAAAAAGA
>DAONMJ010000161.1:0-2312 GCA_035392545.1 bacterium | reverse complement strand
CTGACATCTCTGCGCACAAACAGGTTTTTAATATTTTTCTTGCCTTTATCGCTGTGTCAACATTCATGCGCCTATCTGCAACATTTTTCAGAAAATTTGCTGTATCAATATCCAGATTGCTTTCCTCGGTTTGCAACTCTTTTTTCCCGGTTTGTTTTGTTTCTAAATAGAGTTTATTGCCATCAAAATAAAGTATGCCATTTTCTCCAGCAAATTTAACTTTAAAATCTCTGGCATTTTTGATACCCATGGCGAATTCGATGGTTGCTATGTGCCCGGATGGAAATTTCAAAACCATTATTGATGAAGTGGCAACCATTTTTTTGTTATCATCACTGTATTTGATATTTTCAAATGCAGAGACAGATTCAGCATCGTGTTCCAGTTCAAGTAATTGACTTACGAAATGAAAATGCTGGGCAGCATAAAGTGGACCACAGAGTTCAGGGTCAGCGTACCATCCACCAAGAAAAGACGAAACGTATGTGTAATAAGAGAAAATTGGCTGTCCAATGGAACTGATATTTTTCTTCATTGTATAAAAAGGATTTTCCAGTATTTGAGTAAGACTGACCCAGTAAACAAGACTTTTGCTTCTGGCGATATTTATCAGGTCGTCAAGTTCCTGAATACTGAGGACTGGAGGATATTCAACAAGGACGTGTTTATTATTTTCAAGGCATTTCTTTGCAATCGAGTAATGTGTTGCATTCGGGGTTGAGATTGTTATTGCTGTGAGATCCGGATTGTTAAAAATATCCTCGATAGAAGACGTATATTTGGTCCCAAACTTTTCTGAAAATTTTCTGGCTTCTTCTTCAAAGGGTGAGTAAACAATAGCAGGTTCTCCGATTCCTGTTTCAATGATGGACTGGGTCTGGAAGTGTGCTCGCCCCCCTGCTCCAACAATCCCCACTTTAATTTTCTTTTCCATTGTTCCCCCTGTTTTTTCTGTGTATGTTTAATCTAAATTTTTCTGCGTTTATGATAATAAATCTTTCTTTATAGAGGTATTTTACAACAATAAACACGTTTTTGAAATATACTTAATGCTGGTGGTTCTGACATGCGCTGTTTTGTTGACAGATTAGCCACAGAGTATGATAATATTTTCACCATGCGAGTAAATCTAATTTCACCCAGGTCGCCTGTTTCATCTGTTACAAAGAGGGACAGGGCGGTTCAGTTTTCAAGATTGAGTTTAACAACAGTCGCTGCTCTATTCCCCCCTGATACAGACATTAAGATCATTAACGATAGCCTTGATGAGATAGATTTTGATGAGAAGGTTGATATGGTTGGTATTACGACCATTACATCCACTGCGCCCAGGGCGTATGAAATTGCTGATGAATTCAGAAAAAGAAAAGTTCCTGTTATTATGGGTGGAATACATCCTTCTGTTCTCCCAGATGAAGCATCTCTTCATGCTGACGCAGTTGTGATTGGAGAAGCAGAAAGTGTAATGGGTAGGTTATTGGAAGATTTTCGCTCTGGCAATTTACAGAAATTTTATGCTTCTTCAGAGAGACCCGATCTTTCGAAACTTCCTTTGCCAAGAAAAGACCTTTTGTTTGGTAATAAATTTTACAGAGAAATGGATATGGTTCAGACAACAAGGGGATGTCCTTTTAATTGTGATTTCTGCAGTGTTTCTGATTTTTTTGGACGCACATATCGAACAAGACCGGTTCAGGATATAGTGAAAGAGGTTAAACTGTTAAAGAACAGGGCTATCATTTTTTTTGTTGATGATAATATTGCCGGTCGTCCGGATCATGCCAGGGAACTTTTCAAGGCATTAATTCCTTTGAAGGTGAGATGGTTTTCACAGGCATCCATCATAATAGCAAGAGACAAAGAACTGCTGAAACTGGCTGCAAAGAGTGGATGCAAGGCACTTTTCATAGGTTTTGAATCTATTTCAGAACAGAGTTTGAAGCAGGTCGGCAAAAGCATAAACCGTATCACTGAATATGAGGAAGGAATCAAACGAATTCACGATAGTGGAATAAGTATTATTGGTGCTTTTATATTTGGGTTTGATTCAGATGGAATCGATGTTTTTGACAGGACTATTGATTTTATTGAACGGAATAAAATTGAGCTTGCGAGTTTTTCCATTCTTACTCCGTTACCAGGCACCCGTTTATACGAACAACTTGACCAACAGGGAAGAATATTTGATCGTGATTGGGCAAAGTATACCTGCGGTGAAGTTGTGTTTAAACCGAAACTATTGAGTGTCGACCAGTTGCAGGAAGGTTATTATCATGCAAGAAGAAGAATATCGTCATACAATTCTATATTCA
>DAONMJ010000160.1:0-2341 GCA_035392545.1 bacterium | reverse complement strand
ATTTCCACGTTTTCTTTTATCTGATTCTTGTATTTTTGAAAAACGCCAATGAGAATTAAATCGCTTTGTTTTATGTTTTCATTTGCAAATTTCAATGCAGAGCAGAGGTCATTTCTGTCATTACATAACCTTCCAGCACCATAAATTTTGTATGCGATACAGGGTTTTTTCACCTGTTTTATTACCTGACACATTTTTGGTGGGTCCTCCATGTCAAATATTTCTCCTTGGGAACCTTTTATTGCTGTGAGTTCGTTTTTTCCCCGTCCTGTAAGATTAAAAAAGCAGCACAGGTAGAAATCAATGTCCCAGTTTTCTTCTTCAGCCATAATGATAAATTCAGGTTGGTGTGAAGCAAGTCCTACTGGATATCCTGTATCTCTTATCATTTTTAAGTGGTCCTTTACTTGCTGTTTTTTCCCTTCCATTAAAAGAAGGTCGAGTTGACCACCATGATGATATATAAAGGCGGGTTTCAATTTTGACCCAGTAATAAGAGATAGGTTTGCCTGAAAACTTGAAAACTCAGGCGCTGTCTGAGCAAACCAGTAAAAATTTTTCGCCCTGCCTTCATTATAATATTCCCTGAGGATTCTCACAATATGTCTATCTCCGCGGGCACAGAACCCATTGATTCCATATATTTGTGCTTGGTCCCACGCTTTTTTTATTTTTTCTGACGTATAAAAATCAAGCATTTCTTCATCTAATTCTTTTGTTTGGTGAGAAAACCCACTGAATGGATTTGAGCCAAGGATAATTTTTGAGATTTTATGGCCACAAAAATCTATCTTTGGTAAATGAATTTTTTCCTGATTCATTTAATTGCTTCCAGAATGCCGCGAATCATTCTTTTCCCAATGTCCATGTAGTCCTTTATTGTTAGTATCTTTCCTTTGTTAATGCCATAAGGAATTTCAAGGCAGAGTCCAGGAATTTTCAGACAGATGCTGAAATAAGTACTGAACATCAGACCAGTGAGATTTTTCAAATCTCCCTCTGGCTTTGAATGCTTTTTGTATTCAGGGAACATATATTCATCACCGATGGTTCTGCCAATAACATCAATCCAGTATTTTTCCATTTTTTTCACAGGTGACTGTTCTTTATAAAATGGGAAATATACTCCGTTTCCTTCAGCCCCACCAGGCGCATGAAGGTCTATTCCTAATATTGGAGAACATCTTTCCTGCCATCTTGCTACGTCTCTTTGGATGACCAAAATTTCATGTCTGAGTGGAAGTTTTCCCCATGAGCGGTTCAAATCATGTGGAAAATAGTTCTTGCCGTAGCAACCTTTTTCAATTCCGTCAATGTTTGAAAGCGGGATTGCCCATAAAACAATATCTTTTATTCTATTTGCTGCGAGGTATCTTAAAATGCCTTCAAGGACCCAGCTTCCTGGTGTTTCACCTGAATGCTGTCTTGCTACAATGAAAATTCCTGCCTTTTTTGAACCAGGTTCAGAGTAATCATTGGACAACCTTACAATGGGTTTGTTTTCAGAACTGACACCGATGGTGTCTTTTTTTAAGTAGCCCGTTGTTCCTTTTACAAGATTTTCTACTTCCTGTATTCCATATGGATAACAGAACGCAATGTCATTAATTTTTCCTGGATTATTTAATATCCAGAATACCTGATATCTTCCATCCTGTTTTGTATGAAACTGGTATGTTTTTTCTATTCTTTTCCATGTTGAATCATCTTTTTTTACAACCGGTAAGATATTTGAAAGGTCACAGCTTCCCATAAGCATGTTATAAGGATGTTTTAAAACAAGTTGTATTGATTTTAATTTTTTTGTTGTAGTAATTCTGAAACAAAACCAGAGTGCCTCAGAACCTTCTTTTGGTGAAGATGCAAAATAAACAGTCGCACTGTCCCTGTTCGTTTCAATTGAAACATCACAGACATTGCCATACGGGATATCAGATGAGACCTTTATCATTTCTTAAATTGTAATTCTTATAAGTTTTTTCTTTCTTGCGCTTTCAATTGCTCCAAAAACCATGGCAAGGCTTTTAATGTTATCTTGTGCAGCAGTCATTGGTTTTTTACCCGTTTTAATGGCATGAATAAAATCTCTGATTAGTCCATGATGACCTTCCTGGTATTCTTTTTTTTCAGGGAAGGAAATCTTGATATCCCTGGTTTTTCTGATAAAACCCTTTTTACCTGTTACTTTTTGAGCAATAAATTTGTCCATTCCGTCCCAGATGGCACTTCCTTTTTCAGCAATAAACCTCCAGTTTCCTGCCCATGTTGTATTTACTCCTTCTGCGCACCAACTACCTAGATAGGTATAGACAATACCACCTGTCATTTCAAAAATTGCATG
>DAONMJ010000159.1:0-2457 GCA_035392545.1 bacterium | reverse complement strand
ACAGGTGGTCTTTCCATGAAACAGGCGACCAGTGACTTCTCTGGTCTGGCCAGTACTTTGACGCAATTTCTGCGTTCCACTCATTATTTGACATTTTGACCTCCTATGTTTTCATAATATATTATCACATCCAGGGAAAAGGACATTTTTCCAGCATTACCAGGGAGGATAAAATGCTCGGGTTTATCAGGACAACTGCGATTGTATGCTTATTTCTGTTGACAGCCGTTTTCATCAACAAGGTATATTCAGACATTTTTCTTGAGGCAGAAAACTTTAAAACTACTGGTACTGGCTGGAAGGTCGCTGAAGGAGATGTTGCACGCTCAGCGTCAAGATTAAAGGTTTTACAGGGTTCTTCAGGACAGTTTGATTCAGTTGCTTACGATACAGCAACGATTCCTGAAAAAGCCACATACAGAATCTGGGTAAGATACTCTCAAAAGCCAGATGTTCGCGGAACATTCAAACTTGTTGTTATTCAAAATGGCAATGAAACTGCCTCAAAAGAATTTGACCTTGAATCAACCAGCCAGGTTGCAAGAGACAGGCGGCTCGGTATGGACTATGTCTGGGACTATGTTGATGCAGAACTTCCAGCAGGTAATATTACATTGAAATTTGTCAAAACAGGTCAAAAAAATGTGCATAGATTAAGCAGATGCATTGATTGTGTGTTAATCACAAAGGATTTGAAACAAAAGCCAGACCACACTGTCTATGGCCCTGGCATATATGTGAGGGTCACTGTGGGTGATGGATATGAAAAACCTTTTTACATTCATATCTTTGGAGATTATTACAGAAGTCCATGGTATGCACATTTTTCCTTAACTCCAGATGGGCTTGATACAGGTATCAGACCCGCAAGTGGAAGGAAATATTTTGACAATAATACAAAGACCGGCTGGATTAACATTGCAAAATTGATGTACTGGGATACAGGAGTGAATTTACTGATTTCACCACGATACACCTACTATGAGGTTGCACCACGGTTTAAGGTAAAATTTGAAATTGCATCAGAGCCCGATGAAGCAAAAATCGTAAAGGTTATTGAAAGGGATGCCCAACCTTCTGGCATCCATATCATAATTCCACCTGATTTTAACACATCTGAAGGAGCGAAAAAACTGACTGATGACCTTGAAATTGCTGAAAAAACAGGAAAACTCGCTGATTCATTCAATTGGCCTGATATTGGGAAAAAACCCCAACTTTTTTCATTTCGCGCAAGGTTCCATTCAGGGCAAGAGGGATTTGCTCCATCTGACAAAAAGGTTTCTGAAAGAGAATGGAAGACCCTTGATTATTTTGGATTTTCAAACAAAGAAAAATTGAGAATTGGCGGATTGTGGTTGATGAAAAATGATTGTTACAATCAGCCAGATATTGAAAAGATGAAAGAAAGATTAAAGACAGACACGGATCAGATGCAGAAAAATAATATTTCTGCTGAAAACATTGCCTTTGCCATGCTTATGGATGAACCAGGTGGTCAACCTCTATCTCATCTATCAAACTGTCCTGTATGTAATGAAAAGTTTGTTCAATGGATAAAAACACTTGGTAAAAAACCCTCTGATTTACTCGTGAAGGACTGGAATGAGGTGAAAATTGTTGATGAAACTCAAGCAGAGACATATCCTGCGTTGTATTATTATTCTCAGAAATTCAGGTCACGCGCTCTTGCGGATTTTATGATTCTTCAAAAAAATTTAATAACCCAGGCATATGGAAAAGATATCCCGGCATCTCCAAATTTTTCAGATGGCGCCACATATGTTGCAAATTTCTATGCCCAGGGTGTTGATTATTTTGAAATTCTTGAACCAGGTGGAATGAATGCACTGTGGAGCGAAAATTGGGGTAATGGGTCTTTAACAAGAGAATGCACGACCTATAATGTGGAACTGATGCGCTCTGCTGCAATGAAAAACAATCAAGTGCTTGGCCATTATCTGATTGTGTATGCAGGAAGATTGCCATGGGACATTAAAACGATTACTGCAAGTCAGGTTGCAAGAAATGTGAAATTTTTTGAAAGTTTCTTTTATGGACCCAGTTGGGCTGGTCATGAAGGAGGTCCTCCTTGGAGAAGTTCTTCTTTGTATGCTCATCCAGAAAAGTGGTACAGTCAGGCAGAAATCATCAGAGAAATTGGCTGGGCAGAGGACATGCTTATGCCTGCGAAAAAAATTCCCTCACAGGTTGCAATCGTGTATTCATCAAGTTCAGATATATGGGACCTCAAGAAAAATTATGCGTTTGGATTTGAAAGGATGTTCATATGGCTTGCTCTTACTCATAAACAGGTCCCTGTGGACTTTGTTTCAGAACAGACACTTGCTGAAAAAGAACTTTCAGGATATAAGGTATGTTATTTTTCAGGCAGAAACATCATTCCTGAAGCAGCGGAAAAATTGAAACAATGGGTAAAAAATGGTGGAGTTCTAT
>DAONMJ010000158.1:0-2466 GCA_035392545.1 bacterium | reverse complement strand
AAAAAATCACAATTCTCAATCATCAAGCACTTGAACCGGTTTCTTTTACTGGTTCCCTATTTCGACCTGACTGGAAGATATCTACAGGCAAACCGGTTGCTGTTTTTGAAAATGGTTCGACTGCTGCGGTTTTCAATCAATATGGCAGGGGCAATGCGATCATTGTGGGTTGTTCTGCGTTAACATTCAGTCCGTACAGCAACCAGAGTATCGATAATCCTGAATTTGATAAGGTGAGAAAACTTGTTACCCTTGCAATTGAAATGGCAGGAGTAAAAAAGCACTGTGAAGTAAACATCCCTGGTATTAACTGCTTTGTAAGAGACGGCGAAAATCAAACAGTGTTATTTTTGATCAATTCAACAGGGAAAAAACAATCCCTTCGAGTAACCCTTGATGTACCTAAAAAGGTTGTCTCAGCATTTGACGCAAAGGGCGAAAAACTGAATTGTACCCAGGCAGATGGCAAACTTATATTTTCAAAAACCATTGAAGAAAATGACGGAGATATCTGTGTCTTCAGATTTCAATAATCACTCGTTTGAAAAATGAAAACTGAAAAGTCCCATGTTTACCAGTTCAAACCTTACATATACTGGCTTACCAATAAGTTCTGAAAGATTATCTTTTGTTTTCCATCTGCACACAGCATCCATTCTATCGCCTGAAATTGGCATGGATTCTTCAAGGCCATAACCACCAAAGGCATAATTAAAACATGCGTGTTTGCCAATTTCAGGTCTTCTGGAAATTTCAACCCTGATGGATTGCTGCCTGTTTGGTTTGCTTGAAAAACCTGTATTAAGTTTCAGATATTTCCCCTGGCATATCAATTCTCTTGTCAGAATATACCCAGTTTCATCTTCTGCGCGCTGTTCAACAAATCTATCCTTTCTGAGAAAAGCAATACCAATTCCATTTTTGCTGATGCCATACTGGTGCTGACCGATGTGATGCCCTGTATAGTAAAAAATCAGGTCATCATCCTGCTCAACCATTGAGTAGGTAATCACTGAACCAGCGTCCCATGAACCTTCATTGCCTTTTGGTAAAAAAGGCCTTCTTTCATAAAATCGTTGCCAGTGGAAACCATCCCTGCTCCATGCAAATTTCGTTTCCTTCTGGCCTGTCGTATCTCCTTCCATAACAGCATAAAACATAATGAAATAATTACAGTAGCGAACAACATACACATGGTCATAATCTGGTGGGTCCATTTCCTCCGGGAACAAAACTGTTCTGGGATACGACCAGTGAATCAAATCTTCACTCACCATTACTGACACCCTTCTTCTGTGATGCCTCACATTACTGGACCTGCCTGAACTGTATATTGTTGGTCTGCAATAAAGAAGCCACCTGCGGTTGTTTCTATCATAAACAATATGGTTATTGGTGTCGCTATGATAATCCAAAACGAGATATGCTTTTTCACTGGTCCATCTCAGTCCATCCGGTGAATACAGCATTCTCAAGCCACTGCATTTTCCTTCTGCGCCAGTTTCCAGAGGAAATACCTCAAGACATATCATTTTGTATCTTTTTTCAGGGTCTTTCTCTGTTTCATCTTTGAAAACTTGACCCCTTGCAGTAAGTCCATTTGCCCCACAATAAACAACATTTGTTTTTTCAAATCCAGGGAACCTGCAGACATCAAGAACTGGTTTTGTCCAGTTGATTCCATCCTTGCTTTCAGCGTAACACATACAATGGATTACACCTGTTTCGCCTCTGGTATAGTAATTCTTAGGTGAATAACTCATATACCACATTCTGTAACAACCATAATCATCATCCCAGAAAACTGTGGGATGCCCAACAGATTCTGCTTCCCACGGTTCAGTTTTATAAATCACTGGATTTTTGAAATATTTCAGCGGCTGATGAAGAATTCTTTTCACCTTCCACGCATCCTCAATAATAAAATCATCAAAGAGTAACTGTCTGGTATTACCGATTTGAAGCGGCTGGTCCATAAAATATTTTTCAGTTGCCATAAATTGCTCCTGTTAATCAATTGGATTAAATGAAATACTCCCCTTAGATTTCACCCCACAAAGCCCGATCTGGCCTTTCCCTGTCACTTGTTCATATATTCCATCCACTCTGTTATCAGTATATTTTGAAAACCACTCACGAAGTTGAAGGCAGAGTTGTCTTTTTATTTTTTCAAATCCAGTTGCATTGATAAGATTTTTTTCTTCAGAAGGGTCTACCTTCAAATCATAAAGTTCGTCAGGTCCATACGGGTATCTCTTTACATATTTCCACCTTTCTGTTCTGATCATTCTTACAGGACCGTATTCATCAAACACGACGACAAACTCTCTGTCTCCGCATTTTTCCCCTTTCAAAGCCCTTGCGAAACTTTTCCCGCAGAGATATTGATCATCAGGAATTTTGATGCCAGAATAGTCAAGGATTGTTGGCATTAAGTCATACTGGGATACCAGCATACTGTTAATT
>DAONMJ010000157.1:0-2486 GCA_035392545.1 bacterium | reverse complement strand
GAATTCTTGCGTTTCTCCCTGGTTCGCAAACAGACATCAAGCCAGTGACAAATCCGTCTCAATTCATCAATATGCAGAGTTTATTCAAAATTATCAAGATTGACAAACAGAGGAAAAATGTTGTTGTCTCAAGAAGAAAATATCTTGAAGAAGAAAAAGAGGAAAAAAAACGACAGTTCCTGCAAACACTTGAAAAAGGAACAATTATAAAGGGCAAGGTAAAAAATCTCGTTGATTATGGTGCATTTATTGAAACTGACAACGGAGTTGTGGGTCTTTTGCATCTGAATGATATGGCATGGGGAAGAATCACACATCCATCCCAGATGATTTCAGTTGGAGAAGAAATTGAAGTAGTTGTTCTTGATGTAAATATGGAAAAACAGGTTGTTTCTTTTGGATTGAAACAAAAGACAAAAAATCCATGGGACGATGTGGAAACAAAGTATCCTGTGGGTTCTATTGTTGATGGCAAGGTTGTGAATATCACGGATTATGGTGCATTTATAAAACTTGAGGATGGAATAGAGGGCTTGCTTCATATTTCTGAATTTTCATGGACAGGCAGGGTAAGACATCCCTCTGATGTAGTCGCTATGGGTGATGTTGTGAAACTGAAGGTGATTGACATTAAAAAAGATGAGCAAAAAATATCTTTCAGCCTTAGACAAATGGAACAGAATCCTTGGCCAGAAATAGTAAAGAAGTATCCAGTTGGAAGCGTGGTAAAGGGCAAGGTTTACCACATCACTGATTTTGGCGCATTTGTGGAAATAGAAAAGGGTATTGATGGCCTTCTTCACATCTCAAACATTTCTGATATCCAGATTAAACATCCATCTGAAGTTTTGAGAAAGGGGCAGAAAATTGATGTTCTCATACTTGAAATAGACCCTGAGGCCAAAAAAATTTCACTGGGCTTGAAACATTTGGGTGAATCTCATATTTCTGAGGAGGACGAAAATGAGGGTGATAATCAGGAAAACATATGAAGAAATCAGTGTTGAAGCAGCAAAACTCGTCACATCAAGAATTGAAAAAAAGCCAGAATTTGTGCTCGGTCTTGCTACAGGTTCAAGTCCGCTCGGGTTGTATAGAGAATTAATCAATTTGAATAAGAAAGGTGTAGTCAGTTTCAAAAAAGTGAAGACCTTTAATCTTGATGAATACTATGGATTGAAAGGAGACCACCCCCAAAGCTACAGGTATTTTATGAATACCAATCTTTTTGACCACATAGACATTGACAAAGCAAACACCATGGTTCCTGATGGTACGGCTCAGGATTGGGAAGAATTCTGTCGACATTACGAGCAGAAGATAAAGGAGGCAGGCGGGATTGACTTACAGGTGCTTGGAATAGGCAGTGATGGCCATATCGCCTTTAATGAGCCAGGTTCATCTCTGGCGTCGAGAACACGTCTTGTGGCTCTTGATGCTCAGACGATTGAAGATAATTCAAGATTTTTTGAAGATAAAAACCAAGTTCCACGATTTGCTTTGAGTATGGGTGTTGGGACTATTCTTGAAGCAAAGGAGATTATCCTTATCGCAAATGGGAAGAATAAGGCAAAAGCCATTGCCCAAGCAATAGAGGGACCTTTAACAAGCATGATTTCTGCATCAGCGCTCCAGATGCATCCAAAGGTTAGTTATTTTCTTGATGAAGAAGCTGCTTCTGAACTCAAAAGGATTAATTATTATAAATTTGTCGAAGAGGCAGAGAAAAAACTCGGTAAAGAAATTTTCTAAACGATGGGTATTCTGAACACATTAATTCAACGGACAAGTTCTCTTGATAAAAGTGTGATTTTGCCAGAGAGCAATGATCCTCGTATTATTGAAGCCGCTGTCCTTTTGGTGGAAAAGTCAGTTGCAAAACCAGTGCTATGTGGGATCCCAGAAGAAATTATGGCTGCTTTTGAAAAATGTGGGAAATCCTGTTCTGGGATTAACATTGTGGACATCAATGATACTGAACTTATAAATGAATTTGCCTTCCTTTATCAGAAACAAAGACCAAATGTTTCTGAAAAGGTTGCATTGCGTCTTGTAAAAAAGCCATTGATTTTTGGAGGTATGATGGTGGCGTCAGGAAGGGTAGATGCAATGGTTGCTGGAGCAGCAAGCACGACTGCCGATGTGATTCAGGCAGCAGCATTAACAGCTGGTTATCAGAAAAATATTTCAAAGGCATCGAGTTTTTTCATCATGGAAATGCCTGACAGTAAAATCTACTTTTTCGCTGACTGCGCAGTCAATATTTCTCCGGATAGCGAAACCCTTGCTGATATAGGAATTGCTACGGCCAGCAGTTTCAAAAAATTGATGAACGAAAAGCCACTTGTTGCTTTTCTATCATTTTCTTCAAAGGGCAGTGCATCTCACCCTGATGTTGAAAAGGTTGTAAAAGCAGTAGAGATTGCAAAAGACAAAGACCCTGAAACTGCATATGATGGCGAATTTCAGGTTGATACAGCTGTTTC
>DAONMJ010000156.1:0-2517 GCA_035392545.1 bacterium | reverse complement strand
GGATTTCAAGTCCACTGCCTTACCGTTAGGCTAACCCTCCAGTGTATCCGCAATATATTATAACATGTCATTTGATTGACATATGCTATATAGATAAATTGACTTTACCTGCCATTGGTTTTATTATTTAATCTATGGAAAAAATTGGCGCTGAATATTTCAATAAATTTCTGCTGTATTTGCCGAAAATTCCGCTTGCGTTAATCATTGTGTTTGCAGGGTGGCTTTTTGGAAGGACCTGGAATCGGTTTTATCTAAGAATATCAAGAAATTCCAGAATAGATGCCCTGGCAAGAAAATACATAGGTCGGCTCGTCTATATGGCGATATTTGCTTTTTCAATTATTATCGCTCTTTCAACGCTGGGGTTGAATATCTCTCCCTTTCTTGCAGGAATAGGTGCTGGTGGATTGATTATTGGTTTTGGTGTAAGAGAAACTGTTGCCGATTTTGCAGCAGGAATTATGATTTTCATATACAGACCTTTCAAAATAGGAGACCTCGTAAAAATCGGAGGGGTTGAGGGAGAGGTTATCACAATCAGTCCTGTCAATATTGAACTCAGGGCAAAAGATAGTAGAAAAATTCTTGTTCCAAATCGCAGTGCATGGGGGCAGATTATTTACAATGCAACAAAGGATGGGAAAAATATCATTGCGCTTCAAATGACTGTAAACGCAGACACATCAAATGTCGAAGAAATTGTAAGACCTGTTTTTCAGCAATTCAATGTAAAACACAGATGTTGTTTGACTGGTGTGATAGCATCTGGTTTGAATTACACAATATACATGGAACTTCCAAAAGAAATGTGTGTTGAAGTGGATCAGATTGTTAGAAATCTCTGGCTGCAAATGAAAGAGAAAAATATCAATGCCACAATTACCCTTCAATCGTGAAACAGGTCAGATTTAAGGTAAAAGTTACATACGATGGTAGTGATTTTGCCGGATGGCAGGTCCAGCCAGATAAAAAAACTGTGCAGTTAGAATTAGAAAAAGTTCTTTCACAAATTTTTCAACAGGATGTAAAAATTCAGGGATGTGGTAGGACTGATACTGGCGTTCACGCAACAGGTTATGTGTTTTCTTTTTCTGTTCGAACAAGGATGAGTCCGGTGCAGGTAATGAAAGCGACAAACGCCCTCATTGATAAACAAATAAGAATAAAAGAGATTTCTTACGCAGAAACAGATTTTCATCCAAGATTTGAGGCGCAAAAAAAAGTGTATCGTTATTTGATAACAGATTTCAATTCGCCTTTTTTAACAAACAGGGCATGGTATGTCTGTCAGAAACTTGATGTTACAAAAATGAAAAAAGCAGCTTCATGTATTGTTGGAACACATGATTTTGCATGTTTTCAGGCATCAGGAAGAAAGGCAAAAAATACGGTTAGAACTATTGAGTATATTAAAATAAAACGTGAGAAATTTTCCCTTGACCCTGATATCAAACTGCTTGTGATTGAGATATGCGGAACAGGATTTCTTTATAAAATGGCGCGAAACATTGTTGGAACCCTTGTAGACGTGGGCAAAAATAAAAGATTGCCAGAACATATAAAAGGTATTGTTGAGTCAAAAGACAGGAGGCTTGCTTCAGCAACGGCTCCGGGATATGGTTTGTATTTGAAAGAAGTGATTTACTAACAAAACCATGAAAAATGTTTTTGTTGATAAAAAGATTCTTGTGAACATTTTCGGGGATCGTATTTCATTTGATGTTCCTGCAAAATGTTTTACAAGTTTTAAAACAGGCGGAATCTTACCTGTTGTGGTTTTTCCTTTAAACAAGCAGGAAATTGAATTTCTGTACAGTTTGAAACAAGCAGGAATTGCGGTGAAATTCCTGGGTGCAGGTTCAAATATTCTTGTGAGCGATGAGGGATTTGATGGTATTATCGCAAGCACAAAAAATCTTTCTGGTATTGAAGAACTAGAAGGTTTTTTGAATGTTCTTGCAGGAACAAGGGTGAACAGTTTGATTGGATACTGCGTAAAAAATAATCTTGCAGGTCTTGAATTTCTTACAGGCATTCCAGGTACAATTGGTGGTTGCCTAATTATGAATGCAGGAACAAAACAGAAAAGTATTTCAGATGCTGTCAAAATTGTTGAGTATATGAATCATGAAGGCATATGGCTTAAAGAAAACAAAAAAAATCTTTTATGGAAATACAGGCATTCGCAACTAAAAGAAAAATCTTTTTTTATTTTTTCATGCAGTTTGAAAACAGAAGCAGGCAATAGAGAAACAATAAGGCGCATCATAGCCGACACCATGCAAAAAAGAAAAACAAGCCAGCCGCTGGAATATCCGTCTGCTGGATCTGTGTTTAAGAATCCGCCGGACGGTTTTGCAGGAAAGTTGATTGAGGATGCGGGATTGAAGGGCTATAGAATTGGGGATGCTGCTGTTTCAGAAAAGCATGCGAATTTTATTATTAACCTTGGAAGCGCTACATCTTCTGATATCTGGAAAATAATCTGTCACATTCAGGAAACCGTGAAAAAAC
>DAONMJ010000155.1:0-2560 GCA_035392545.1 bacterium | reverse complement strand
GAAGCACGATCAATGCACGGACAATTGCCGGTTGTCTGGGATAGAGCAGAAGATTTCAAAGTTTTTGATCCGTATGGCAACTGCTGGATTGATTTTACTTCCACAATTTTTGTCACGAATTCCGGACATTCTAATCCTTTTATTGTGTCTGCTGTGCAGAAAATGCTCAGGCATAGACTACTCCATACCTATACCTTTGCCCATGAAGTTAGAGTCAGGTTCTTGAAAAAACTGATTGAGATTACCCCTCCACAATTTGAAAAGGCGTTTCTTTTGTCTGCTGGAACAGAAGCAACTGAATGCGCTATCAAGCTTATGAGAATGTATGGGCAGCGGATTAAATCTTCAAAAATGAAGATCGTTTCCTTCAAGGGAAGTATGCACGGGCGCACAATGCTTGCGGAAATGCTAAAGGGTAACCCGGAAACTTCTTCCTGGATAGGATACAAAGACCCAAACATTGCTCATCTTCCCTTTCCATATCCATGGTCTGTTAAGGAAACACTTTCTAAAAAATATGACTGGAAAAAACTTTTTCAAAAGGATATGGACTGTCTTAGAAATGAAGGTTTAAATTATGCAGATATAGCTGGTTTTATTATAGAGTCCTATCTGGGATGGGGGGCAATATTCTTTCCGCCAGAATATATTCAGGCACTTTGTGAATTTGCAAAAAAGTATAACGCTCTGGTAACATTTGATGAAATTCAGGGTGGGTTCGGTCGGACCGGCAAATTGTTTGCATATCAGCATTATAATGTTGAACCAGATCTACTCTGTTTGGGCAAGGGATTGAGCGGATCTCTTCCTCTATCGGCTGTCGTGGGGAGAAGAGAAATAATGGATTTGCCGGATACTGGTTCCATGAGCAGTACACACTCTGCAAATCCATTGAGTTGTGGAGCAGCCCTGGCTAATTTAGAGACAATTGAGTCAAAGAATCTTGTTAAGGCGGCAGAAATTAAGGGAAAAATTCTGCACGAAAAACTTCAACAACTGAAGGAAAAACACAGAGATAGAATTAAATATATTTTCGGAAAAGGTTTGCTTGCCGCAATAATTGTAGTTGTTCCAGGTACTGAAACACCGGACCCTGTTTTCGCCAGCAGGGTTTGCGAGAAGGCAATGCAGAAAGGATTATTGCTTGTTCATACCGGAAGGGAATCTATTAAGATAGGTCCACCATTAACAATATCGAAACAGGCTCTGTTGGAGGGAATTAAAGTAATTGATGAATGTTTCAGTGAATTAAAGGATCGGAGATGGACGAGAAAATGGTTAAAGGGATAAGACATACAGGTATCGTGATTCGCGATATTAAAAAAATGTGTCACTTCTACCAAAACATTCTCGGAATGGAGAAAGTTTTTGAAACAACTGAACAGGGCAATTACATCGATAATGTGATAGGTCGTTCCAATGTAAAACTACACATTATTAAATTAATTGCACAAGACAAATCAATGATTGAATTAATAGAATACGAAGGATTAAAAAATAAGGCGAGACGGAAAAATCTATGGGAACAGGGCATTACGCATATAGCTCTCACAGTAGATGATATAAATAAAATTTATACGAAACTAAAAAAATATGGAATTAGCTTTGTTTCAGAACCTCTTGTTTCTTCCGATAATTATGCAAAGGTCTGTTTTTGCACGGACCCAGAGGGGAATTTTCTGGAACTTGTGGAATTAATAAAAAAATGAAAGATTATGTTGAAGTTGTGTATAATGAAAATGAAAGGCCTGTGACTACCTATCCTGATAAACTGGCGTATTATCTTTTTAAAAGGTTTGGTATGCAAGCAGGTGATAAATTGCTTGATAATGGATGTGGTCGCGGTGATTTTTTATCTGGTTTTGCAAAGCTGGGCCTAAAATGTTATGGCACTGATATCTCAATGCACGCAAAGGACAGGATTTCCGGATTTGCCGAGTTTTATATGGTGAATATTGAAAGCGGGCTTTTGCCATTCAATGATAACTTTTTTGACATCGTTTTTACCAAATCAGTAATAGAACATTTTTACAATCCATCAAATTTTATTCAGGAATGTTATCGAGTTTTGAAACCGGGTGGCCGAATTATTATTATGACACCGGACTGGAAAACAACCATCTTCATTTTCTATGACGATCCCACGCACGTTCATCCCTATACCTGTGCTTCAATACGCGAACTATTGATACTGAATGGTTTCAGAAATGTCGCGACCGAAATGTTTTACCAATTGCCCATCTTATGGAAGTGTTCATGGCTGAGAATATTTGCAAGATGTCTGCAACTTTTTGGTCCAGTAAAACGGGTGTACACCAACAAGTTTATACGTTGGTCAAGAGAACTAATGGTACTTGGAACAGGGGTAAAATGAGTAATTGTAACAAACCTTTGGACGGGCTTCTGTCAATCAACATTGAACTGACAAGCAGGTGCAATAAAGCATGTTGGATGTGCGGCAGACGCAAGGTTGAAAAAGAAATGCCTGAACGGGCGATTGCTTATGGCGATATGGAATTTGAACTGGTAAAGGAGATTGAATCACAATTGCCGTATGGAA
>DAONMJ010000154.1:0-2572 GCA_035392545.1 bacterium | reverse complement strand
CATGCGGGTTATCCTGCTACAGCACTGGTAAAGCAAGGTAATATAGTGAAATATGGACAAAAAATTGCTGAGAGTTCTGGATTGATTTCAGCATCTGTGCATTCGCCTGTTTCTGGCAAGGTTGTTTCAATAGAAGAAAAAACCCATCCGGCGCTCTTAAGAAAAATGCCAGCAGTTGTTATTGAAAACGATTTTTCTGACGAGAAAGATGAGATGATTAGTGGTTGTGCTGACTGGCAGAGTGCGCCTAAAGAAAAACTCACTGAACTGGTAAAAGAGAAGGGGATTGTTGGGCTTGGCGGAGCAATGTTTCCAACCCATGTAAAGTTTTTCCCACCCAAAAAACCAATTGATGTACTTATTGTCAATGGATGTGAATGTGAACCATATTTGAATGCCGACAACAGATTGATGATTGAACATCCTGAGGAAATCTTGCATGGAATAATGATTGCAAGAAAAGTGCTGGGTGTTAGTAGTGTGGTGGTGGCAATTGAAGAAAATAAGCCAGATGCCATTGAAAGTATGAAAAAGGCAATAGGAGAAAAACAGGGATTTGTTTTGAAAGAGATGAAAACAAAGTATCCGCAGGGTGCTGAAAAAATGCTCATCAAAAGCACACTTGGTAGACGGGTGCCAGACGGTGGGCTTCCTCTTGATGTTGGTGTTGTTGTTCTCAACGTGGGAACTATATTTTCAATTTATCGAGCTATTGTTCAAGGATTACCACTGGTGAAAAGAATGATTACTGTATCTGGAGAATTTGAAAAACAGGGAAACCTTGAGATAAGAATTGGCACTCCTTTTACAGATATTTTTGAGTTTTGCAAAAGCAAGATATCAGAAAATAAGGATGAATATTGTCTGAAAATGGGCGGACCCATGATGGGAATTATGCAGACAGATTTTGATAGTGCTGTGATTAAAGGAACCACAGGAATGATTCTTACAAAGAAGCCCCTGGTTGATTGTTCACAGCAGAATACCTGTATCAAGTGTGGAAGATGCGTGGATGTTTGTCCGATGGAATTATATCCTCTGTATTATGCTTATTATGGAAGCAGGCAGATGTGGGAAAAATGTGTTGAGTATGGAGTGAAAAATTGTATTGAATGTGGTTGTTGCCAGTATGTCTGTTCTTCGAAAATTGCTCTTGTTGATTTGATCAAACAGGCGAAAAAAAATGCTAATAACAAAACTTAAACCTCTGAATGAAATTGAGAATTATTTTGAGAAAAAAGTGTTTGTTTTTAAGTGTTTTGGATGCAAAGAGGTCTATTTCCCTGAACAGGAGATTAACAATTTTATTGAAGAAAGGAAAACAGGTATCTTAAGCATTGGTGAAGTAGATTATCTTTGCAATGTGGATTTTTCAAAGGTTTATATTGAAAAAAATGCAGATGTTATTCAGAATTCAGATGCTGTTGTTGTATTTTCTTGCGGTGTAGGGGTACAGGTGGTATCAAAATTGCTTGAGAATGAGATTGTTGTGCCAGGTTGTGATACATGTTATTTGAATGGTTTTCAGGGACTGACAGTTCTTGAATGTGATTGTAATCAATGTGGTGAATGTTATTTGAATTATACTGGCGGAATATGCCCTATTACATCATGCGCAAAAAATCTTCTCAATGGTCCTTGCGGTGGAGCAAAGAACGGAAAATGCGAGGTAAATCCTGAAGTTGATTGTGGCTGGATTGCCATTTACGAAAGGTTGAGAACAATCGATAAAGAACAGATACTGGTTGAAAATAAGATGTTTGTGAGAAATTTTGAAAAAATTATTAAAGGAAAATAACCATGGAAAAACAGACCTTTTCAGAAAAATTAAAAGCAGGCAAATTTGTCATTACCAGTGAAATAGGACCTCCGAAAGGAACAAATATTGAACCTCATCTTAAGGAAGCTGAACACATCAGAGACAAAATTGATGCGTTTAATGTGACAGATTTACAGAGTTCAGTGATGCGGTTGGGTTCTCTTGCGACATGCAGATTATTGATTGAAAGGGGAATGGAGCCAGTGTTTCAAATTACCTGCAGGGATAGAAACAGGCTGGCTCTTCAATCAGATTTATTGAGTGCCTATGTTCTTGGAGTCAGGAATGTATTGTGCTTGACTGGAGACCATACAACACTTGGCGACCATCCTGATGCAAAACCAGTGTTTGATCTGGACGCAGTTTCTTTATTGAAGGTCGCTACGGATTTAATGAATGGAAAAGATATGAAAGGCAATGATCTTGATGGGAAACCAGAGTTTTTTCCTGGAGCAGTTGTGAGCCCTGGTTATGAGCCAGTTGAATTGCAGATCATAAAAATGGAGAAAAAAATTGAAGCAGGTGCTAAATTTTTTCAGACACAGGCAGTGTATGACCTGAACAGTTTTGAAAAATTTATGAAAATGGTTGAAAAATATAATGTTCCCATCCTTGGTGGCATTGTACTGCTGAAATCAGCAGGAATGGCAAAGTACATGAATGAGAAAGTTGCTGGTGTTTCAGTTCCGGATAGATACATCAATATGATGGCGCAGGCAAAAAAAGAAGAAAGAGTGAAGGTAAGTGTTCAAA
>DAONMJ010000153.1:0-2579 GCA_035392545.1 bacterium | reverse complement strand
TTGCTGTTTTTATGTTGAGTGAAAGTCCTGGCTGGAATATTGCACAAAGGAGCAAAAACACTGCGATTAAATGAAGAAAAAGAGGCGCACGCATTTTTTGTCCGTGGAGAAGTTTTGTGTAAGCCACAGTGGTGATAAACATTACTGATGCAAAAAACAGTATCACCACGATCGTGGGCGCCGGGCAATTAAAGTTTATTCGAAGCATGTATTCCCTTTTCTTTGAAAAAGACAAAAAGGTTGCTCAAGATGAGTTCTGCAATCAAAAGAACCATGGCAAGTTCAAGGAAAAACATCATAAGATTACCACCTGAGGTTTCCATAGTAATAACCTTTTCCATACGATTTCTGCTAACGAAATTTACTCTGGTTTTCCTTAGAATTGTTCTTATTTCTCCATACGAAATTTTTGAAAGATTTCCTTCTGTGTAAGGGACATTGACTGACACCATTTGTGTTTGTTCTTTTCCTTTTGCAACAAAACGCGCTGTCCAGATACCAGGTAAATCAGGCACATACGAAACAGGGATTTTTTGGGTGTTTTTTATTGTGTTTATCGTGCCTTCAGGATTAATGATATTTACAGAATCAGTATATTCTGACCCTTTAACAGTAATGGTGTTACCGATAGATGTTGAAGAAGTGATTCCAGAGAGATATTCAATCATTACTGTCATCATAACAGGAAAAAATGGTTTGGTATGGAAGTTTGTCCATGGTTGATACGGCGTAAATGTGAACAGAAACACTTTCCCTTTTCCAATTCTTTTTTCAATTAAGGCAATATTACCATTGTCAAGTCTCATCAGGATGTCTCCTGTGATTTCCCTGACAGAATAGCAGGCATTAAACCTTGTTGTTTTCAGATAATCGAATGCTTTTTCGCCAAATTCTGTGAAAAGGGGATGTCCGGTTGCAATCCAGGCAACACCAGCAGGTTTTAAGAAATTATTTTTTCTATCAAGGTGTGCTGGCATGATAAAAATGTTTTTCTCTTTGTGAAACCAGTCATTATTGAAATCTTCTGGCGCAATTCTTTCTCCA
This sequence comes from bacterium, assembly GCA_035392545.1. Taxonomy (GTDB): domain Bacteria; phylum Ratteibacteria; class UBA8468; order B48-G9; family DTJG01; genus DTJG01. The sequence continues at coordinate 1,535 of DAONMJ010000153.1, read as the reverse complement.
GGGAAATAGATAAGGGTACCGCCATCAGAAACGTACTGATAAATTCTTCCCCTGATATAAGGTTCCATTTTTTCTGGATTCACCAGAATGATTGTCCTGTACTGCTCAAGAGGTGTATCAGGAATTTCATTGATTTTCTTGATGTCAGCAGCAATTGTCCCAGAAGAAGTAACTGAAGATTCAATATAAAATAGGGATGCTTCATCAGACCCTGTTAACAGAACTTTCTTTTCACCGCTTGTTTCTCTCTGAAGAAAAAACTGGTTATCAATTTTCAAAACATCTGGATAGGGTAATTGTGCTTTCAATGATTGACAATCATTTGTAATTTTGATTTCCACTTCTGTGGTTTTTTCTCCTGGAAGATTTACCTGTTTTATTGTTTGAAAATTTTCGCCAGTAATGTTTAATTCAGATGTAACCTGTTGCCTGCCCCAGTTTATAATTTCACAGATATAGATATTTTTACCCGGTACAGGATAAAAATCCTTGATGGTCAAGTTTTCTCGATAATCTTCACCTGCATCAACTATCGTAATATCTGCATTGATTTTTCCAGTCAGGGTTACTTTTTCCCAGCCGGATTTCTGGAAATCTGTTATGATAAATATTCTTTTATAACCGGATTTTTTTTCAAGCAGGGTACATGCGATATCTAATGCTGCCTGCAAAGTATTGCCGTGAAAGCCCGGTTTGCTTTCCCGTATTTGTTTTGCCACATCCTGGTGAATGCGAGAAAATGGAATTGTTCTGCCACTGCTAAACACCACACTCACACTTGTTCCTTTTCTCAGTGAGGCAAGAATTTGTTCTGAACATTTTTGAAGGTTTTCCCAGACATTTTGCGACGGTCCTGCTGACATGCTTGCTGAATCGTCAAGAATTAAAACAGTGTAAGATTCTTTTCCAGCAAGAATGGTTTTTCTACTAACTGGCTGAGCAATCGCGATAAACAGGCAGGCAACAAGCACAGTTCTCAACAGTAACACAAGGATTTCTTCAAGTTTCTGTCTTCTGATGGTTTTTCTATGGGTGAGTTTAATAAATCTGACTGTACTGAAAAAATAAACTGGTGATTTTCTCCTTGAAAATAAATGTATCAATATGGGTACACTGATACCTGCAAGTCCCCACAAAAAGATTGGTTGAAGAAACCCCATAGGTTTTTCTCACATTGTGCGTGAACGCAGTTCAAGAAATTGATACAGGAAATAATCAAACGGCGTTTGCGTCACAGTTTTTGCATAACTGATACCTCTTTCTGAGCATGCTCTTTGATAGAATGTTGTGAACTGATTAAAAACGCGTTGATATGTTGCACGAATGGATGCTGTGTCCACAGTGATTCTTTCATTGGTTTCCATGTCAATGAAATCCTTGAATCCTTCAAAAGGAAAATCCATTTCTGCCCTGTCAATAATATGAAAAACAATAACTTCATGATGTTTATGTCTGAAATGCGCCAGTCCTTTTATGACAGATTCCTGGTCATCAAAGAGGTCAGACATCAGAATTATCAAACTTCTTCTCTTGAT
>DAONMJ010000152.1:0-2587 GCA_035392545.1 bacterium | reverse complement strand
TTGAGATACTGGAAAATGGTAAGCCAGTCAATGCAGGTGAAAGATTTTATTATACAGAAGGGAAAAACATGTATTTTGCTTACATTCCTGAAGCAGTAAAAGAAACAAAAGTGACTGTGAAAACAGATGGAAAATTAAATGTGTATGACATCAGAGCAAGAAAATACATTGGAAATACAGACAATTTTGAAGACACGATTAAACCAGGAAATGTAAAGGTTTATTCACTGCTTGCCTACAGGGTTATAGATATAACCGGGCATTTGAGGTCAAGCTATAAACAGGGAGAAACCATTGAACTGGATGCAGTGTTGAAAACAACCTCTGGAAAACCAGACAAACATATTTTCAGAATAGAACTGTACAGGGATGGCAAAAATATTCAGCCATACAACAAAAACATAGTGGCTGAAAATGGCAGGGCGAAAATTGTCATACCGCTGGCATATAATCAGGAAAAGGGCAATTATTCCCTGCTGGTAAGGGATATCAATTCAGGGCTTGACAGGGTTTTCAATTTCAGGGTAATATAACAATGAAAATACGGTAACAAGAGAGAAAATATGAAAGGTTTACCGTGTCATGCCAGAAAAAAATTCTATACGCTTTGGGATTATTTTCATTTTCCTGCAATAAAAAAACATTCCAGTTTCATGGACTCAATCCTCTCGCGTTACCGATGACATATTTTAATGCCTGATTTCAGGCACGAAAAAAGGAGCAGCCATGGAAAAGAAAGGTTTTACGCTTATTGAATTGCTTGTGGTGATTGCCATCATTGCCATCCTTGCAGCAATGCTTTTGCCAGTACTTTCAAATGCAAGAGAGAAAGCAAGAAGAGCCGTGTGCATCAACAATATGAAGCAGATGATTCTTGCCCTGAAAATGTACTCAGAAGATTTCAATGATTTGCTTCCATATCCTGTGACATGGTGCGACCAGTATCAACTTGCCAATACAGATCCAGGTCAGGGCTATGTGAACATGGGACTGTTGCTTATTGGAATAACAGGAAGAGCACCATTGAAGTTGAATTATCTTGCTGGAGCAGAAGGATTTTTCTGTCCATCTGTTGGCGGTCCAAATGGTGCATACTGGAAGAGGACATATTTCTGCCGCAATGCGTTTTACAACAAATTTGAAACCAGGACACCTGCTCCTTCAAGGACAAATATATGTTACAATGCCACAGAAGTTGTGTATCGGTCAAGCGCCAATACAATCACAATAGCCAACTGGCTTGGTATGGGGGTCAAGTATATTCCGACCTGTTCAGGAAAAATGACAAGGGTTGAACGATTTGGATATGCCCTGGTCTGGGACAGATGGGGAAGTCCGGATTCATGGAACCATCCAGGCACAAGGGATACACTTCCTGAGGGTTTGAATGTGGGTTTTGGAGATGGTTCTGTGGTATGGGTCCCTGACAACAATCACCGCTTATTTATAACCTTTGGTGGAGCGAATACTGGCAGAGATACAGGTTACTGGTATGTGTACGGCTCATGGGTGAGAGAAAGGGTTGAAAAAGACCCCCTTGGTCCACCGCCACCACCAAGGCTATAAATAATCCTCAGCACAACATGGCTGAAAGAAGAGATACATTGAAAGAGAATATTTTTGTCAATCTGCCGCAGGAAGAAAAACAAAAGATTTTCAATCAAATTGAAAACTGGCAGCATTCAATACGCACAACAAGGGAAATTTTTGCCTTCTGTCTTGTGCTGGCTGAATTTGGCATTTACGATGGAAGAATTGAAAAGTATTTACTGGTTGCTGAAGCCCAACAGGATAGAAATCCCGGAAGCGCAACGTATGGCAATTTCACCTGGTACATTGATTCTGGAAAAATTGTTGACCTTAATTCAGTTGAATTCTGTCTAAGAGAAGGGCTTTTGCTCTGGCTCAGACACAGAAACAAATTGAACGAAAAAACCAGAGATGTCCTTGAAGGGTTGTTAAGATACGGCATAAACAGTGTATTGAATCGTAAAGTCCGTGTCAGATACACCAATATCCATCTGATAAAAACATGGAATATGATTGCATACGGAGAAAATTTCAAAAATAAAGAAATTGAAAAACAGGGTTATGAAATGCTTGATGAATGGTTGCTATACACCAGAAAAAATGGCATAAGGGAATATTCTTCTCCAAACTACTATCACAACGATATCACTGCCCTTGGTTTGATTTACAATTATACAGGAAACATGGAAGTGAAAAGAAAAAGTGAAATGGGTCTGAAATTATTCTGGACAGACATTGCACTAAACTTTTTCAAGCCAGCGGCAAGAATTGGTGGTTCAAGAAGCAGGGACTATGATTACATTTACGGAAGAAATGGAATCAACAGGGTTCTTGCCCATTATGGATGGATTCAAAAAACAGATGTGTCTGTTTTTGATTATCTTATTGCACTTTCTGAGTGGTATCCGCCTGAAGAAATAAAAGATTTAAACAGTTTGCAACCAAGATTTATTGAAAGAAAAATAGGAAAGGATAAAGGTGAGTGGGCATGCCATTATGCGGGAAAAGGATTCAGCATAGGTTGTTGCGGTTTCTGTTATAGTCCGCTGGATAAACC
>DAONMJ010000151.1:0-2598 GCA_035392545.1 bacterium | reverse complement strand
GAACATATTGCTGCAATTTCCCAGAAAAGGTACATAAAAACCAAATTTCCGGAAAAAACAAGTCCCATCATTGAGCCAATAAACAGTACCACCATTGTGTAATATTCTGTTTGAAAATCGTTGTGAGACACATAGTCAAATGAGTATAAAATTATTAAGGCGCCGATAAAAGAAGAAACAAGAGCGACAAAAACCGACAGCCCATCTATGAGAAGTATAAAGTTGAGATTCAAAATGGACGGATAACTATAAATTATTTCACCAACAGGACTCTGGAGTACTGCTGGAATCAAAAAAAGGGGCAAGACAAACGTGGCAATACCAAGAATCAGAGCCCACAAATTTCTGAATCTGGCAGAAACCAGGTCAGCCAGTGGTACCGTGATACAGCCAAGCACTGGCACAAAAATCGTCCCGAGAGCAAAAAAAGATGGTTCCATACGGCCTACTAGTTTAATCAAAAATTATGATGCTGTCAAAAAATCATCAAAAATCTTAAAATTAAAATTTATATCCAATTTTTCTTAGTAAATCCTTCCGCCATTTTATCTCTTCCTCATCCTCTATGCCTTTTGTTGAAAATCCGTCGATTACACCAAGAATGCCTCTTCCCTGTTCTGTTTCAGCAATTACCACTTCCACTGGATTTGCTGTCGCACAAAAAATTCTGCATACCTCTGGCACCATTTTTATTGTATTCAACACATTGACTGGGTAAAAATTCTCACCAAGAAAAATGATAAAACTGTGGCCTGCAGCAATGTTTTTTGCATTTGACTTTGCAAGTTCAATCATTGCAGAATCTGTTCCAGACCATCGCACAAGACATTTGCCTGAAGCTTCACAAAACGCCATACCAAATTTGATCCCAGGCACTGCCGAAACAAGCCCTTCATGAATATCTTCAACTGACTTAATAAAATGTGTCTGTCCAAGAATTACATTGATGGATTCTGGCTTTTCAATCTTTACAGTGATGATTTGCATATCAAGCCCCTTTTAAAAAATCTGGTTCTGTCAGAAACTTTGCACAAATGGACAATTTTTCCTCTTTCTACTCTCAGTCCCACCTTCTTCCATCACGAGAGAAAAAATCAATGAAACAACATTCATTAGTAACCTGGCATAACTGTAACTCAATAATTCCGCAATTCAACAGCAGTTTCTACAAAAATTTTGTAATTTTCTATCACATATTCAGGCAACACTGCTGCAGTATTCGGAGAAGATGATGGACAGAGTATAAAGCCACCTCCTGGCTTTCCTTGTTGAATCGTTTCTATTGTAATCTGCCTTATTTGTTCTGGTTTGCAGGTATAAAAAATTCCATCTTCTATGCCACCATCAAGACACATTTTCCCTTTGCAAATATGTTTTGCTTCGGCAAGAGTAATTTTACCAACTGGTGGTGGCTCAATTGGATTCAAACAATCAAGATCCATATCAATAAATCCCTCTAATACAGGTTTCATATCTCCATGGCAATGAATCCAGCTTAGCTTTCCTGACTCGTGAATCAGGTCAATGATTTTTCTATCATATTCTACAACAAATTCATAAAAATCTTTCACTGATGCAAGAGGAGGAATACAAAGTTCAGGTCCAACCCATCCATATGCATCACCAAGTTTTGATGATAGATAATGTTTTACAAGTTTTTCTATTTTCCTGTATGCCCTATCTATCATTTCTTTCAAAAGTTCCCTTTCATCATAAAGCCAGTAACCGAAAACCTCTGAACCCATCAACCTTTGAACCATATACATCGCCTCATCTATACCAATCATCAGCATTGCTCTTGAGCCAGTTTTTTTCTCCAGTTCAAAATAAGAATCAATTTTCGGCAGTCTGCTATCTGGAATTGAAAGCCACTTTTTTGCATCAGTTGTATCCCCAATGAAGTGTTTTTTAATATATCCAGGAGCACCTGAAAGTGGCTGATAAAAAATCTGGGTCAGCAAACCAGCAGGTGTTTCAATGGTCGTGATTATTTCCTTTATTTCTTTTCCAGGAATTGTTTTTTCAGTATCATATTGTTTACAAACAGGTTCTGGAATTTCTTCACCTGAAGGGGCCCAGGTTCTAATAATTTCAATCTGGTGTTTTTCTGTAAGTTCAATTAATGGTTTCCAGTCATCCCTTACAGGAAACATAGGGTCAACACCCCACAATCTGATAGGCATCCTGTCAACATCAAGACATTGAAAAACTCTAATGAGCCTTTCCCTTGGTGTCATCGGCTTATAGGTGAATAAAGGAACAATCTTCCAAGAAAACCATCTGCTGCCTGCGCAGGACTCAATCCTGTACTGACCCACACAGCAATAGTATTTTTCTGCCCTGGTCTGGTAAATGGCGTAATGTCGATATCAATTTCAGCAGGACTGATGTATGCCTCAAGGTACTTTCTATGTCCTGCATACTGACCATTGACCCACACCCATGCTTCACATGTTACAAAGGGTGCATACAATTTTATTTGTTTCCCAGCAACACCTTTTGGAATATCAAGGTCAAAAATATACCACATTTTTCCCATATACGGCATACCATCTGAAGAAAGATATCCCTGAATATAAAAGGGTTTTGTCGTATCAA
>DAONMJ010000150.1:0-2691 GCA_035392545.1 bacterium | reverse complement strand
GCCTTTAAAGCAAGAGCATCGTTTATACCATCTCCAAGATATCCTACTGTATGATTGTTTTTATGCAATGCCCTGATTATTCTTTCCTTTTGCAATGGTGACAATCTTGAAAAAACGGTTACACTTTTTACAGCATCTACCAGTTCATTATCACCCATTGTTTCCACGTGTTCTCCTGTCAGCATGTTTCTTACGTCAAGACCAACCTCATTACATATGTGCCTTGTAACAAGTTCATTGTCGCCTGTTAAAACCTTTAATTCAATTCCCCTTTTTCTCAATGCTTCTATTGTTTCCTTCGCGGTTGGTTTGGGTGGATCAAGAAATGCGACATAGCCCTTGAGAACCATTTCGACCTCATCGTTTTTTGTATACGCCTCTTTCGGTATTTCATAATCCCTGTAAGCAATTGCAAGAACCCTGAAACCCTGAGCACTTAAATGCTCATATTCAAGTTTCAAATCAGTGAGAACAAGAGGGTCAATATCAAAAAGCTCTCCATCGAGTTCATATTTCACACATTTCTTGAAAACTTCTTCCGGCGCCCCTTTGGTAATCAAACGATGTTTGCCTTCAATTTCAACGACGACAGACATCATTTTCCGCGAAAAATCAAACGGTATCTCGTCTATCTTTTTATACTGTTCAACCTGCAACTCTTTATATTTCAAAACAGCCCTGTCAAGAATGTTTTTTAAACCTGTTTGATAGCAACTGTTAATATAAGCAAGATAAAGGACTTCCTCGCTTTCCTCTCTCGTCACATCACAATAGATTTCAAGAATGATTTCATCAAGGGTCAATGTGCCGGTTTTGTCGGTACACAGTACGTCCATTGCTCCAAAATTTTGAATTGAACTCAATCGCTTTACAATTACGTCCTTTCTCGACATCGCAATCGCACCCTTTGAAAGGTTAATTGCCACAAGCATCGGAAGCATTTCAGGAGTAAGCCCAACAGAAACAGCCAGAGCAAAAAGGAAAGATTGTAGAAAATCACCCTTTGTCATTGCGTTGATAAAAAATATTATTACGACCAGAACAAGCATAAAACGTATCATCAGCCAGGTAAAAGAACGGACTCCCCTTTCAAAATTTGTCTCTTCCGTCATTGTTGCCAGTTTGTAGGAAACCATTCCAAATTGAGTGGCCAGCCCTGTTTTAATCACAACCCCAAGACCAGTGCCACTGACAATACTTGAACCCATAAACGCGATATTTTTCAGCTCTGACGGTTGATGATTTGTAGTAATAACAGGTGCTGCGGTTTTTTCAACAGGAAAGGATTCTCCTGTAAGTGACGCCTGGTTAACAAATAAATCCTTACACGAAACAATTCTTAAATCAGCAGGAACCATGTCTCCTGCAGAAAGATATACAATATCACCAGGAACTATTTCTCTTATTGGAATTTCTTTTGTTATACCATTTCTATAAACCGTAGCGGTTGGTCTCACCATTTCGCTGAGTTTTTCTGCTTCTTTCCCCGCGCGGTGTTCCTGAAAAAATGATAAAGAAACACTTCCTATTGCCATCAAGATTACCAGTATTGCACTGGCTATTTCTCCAAAAACAATGGAAAAAATTGCAATAATCAGTAAAACAATAACCAGGGGATTCAAGAATTTTGAAGCAATTTGAAATACGATTGAGCGTTTTTTGGGCTTAAAAAGCTCATTAAAACCATACTCCTGAAGCCTTTGTTCTGCTTCCTCATCACTCAGACCCTTTATCGATGTACCGAACCTTGAAAAAACCTGTTCCTGGGTGAGGCCAACCAGTTCAGTAATTCCTGTTTCCTGCAATCGCGCCATTGTTGAATCCTTATAAAATTTTTTCAATCGTAAATTATTATAACCTTTTTACCACCATACCAAAAAATTACTATTCATTCTGCAATGTAAGATTAATGCTTGCCATTGAATTTTTTTCATATAACTGAACAAATTTTATCAGATGTTTGAAAAAATTTTTTTTGGTGTTAAAATAATGCCAATTTTTCAACATGGAGGTAAATATGTATTTCAATCTGGTGATGCTGGTAAGTATTGGAAGTATCATTATTGCTTTCCTGTTTGCCCTTGAAATTTTAAGAAAGGATGCCGGAAATGAAAAAATGCAGGAAATTGCAAATGCAATAAAAGAGGGCGCAGGCGCTTTTCTAAAAAGACAGTATACAACAATTGCTGTTCTCTCAATCACACTGGCTATCATTATATTCCTTATTTACGCACTCAGTGGCAAACTTACCTATGGCTGGCATACCTCTTTTGCTTTCATTCTCGGTGCTCTTTGTTCTTCAATTTCAGGATATGTAGGAATGTACATATCTGTCAGGTCAAATTCTCGCGCTGCATCTGCCGCAGGACGCAGTATGAATGAAGCGCTTGTCACCGCCTTAAAAGGTGGGGCAGTTTCAGGAATTCTTGTAGTGGCTCTGTCTCTCCTCGGTGTAGCAGGAATATTTCTCCTTTATGGCGGTAGCGCCAATCCACTGGAGGTACCGCTATTAATTGTCGGTTTTGGATTCGGAGCATCATTTGTAGCACTTTTCGCGCAACTCGGTGGTGGTATCTATACAAAAGCCGCTGATGTTGGCGCTGACCTGGTTGGAAAGGTGGAGGCAGGAATACCTGAAGACGACCCGAGAAATCCTGCTGTCATTGCTGACCTTGTTGGAGACAATGTTGG
>DAONMJ010000149.1:0-2762 GCA_035392545.1 bacterium | reverse complement strand
TTGCGATATCCACAGCATTATCAACTGAAATTCCAACATCAGCTGCCTTTAAAGCCAAAGCGTCATTGATGCCATCTCCAAGATAGCCCACTGTATGACCATTTTTATGTAATGCTCTGATAATTCTTTCTTTTTGCAATGGCGACAATCTTGAAAATACAGTCACATTTTTTACAACCTCAATCAGGTCTTTATCACTCATCATTTCTATCTGCTCACCAGTCAACATGTTTCTTACATCAAGCCCAACTTCATTACATATGTGCCTGGTAACCAGTTCATTGTCACCAGTTAACACCTTTAATTCAATTCCCCTTTTTCTTAGTGCCTGAATTGTTTCCTCTGCTGTTGGCTTGGGTGGGTCAAGAAATGCAACATAACCTTTGAGAATCATTTCAACTTCATCGTTTTTTGTGTATGCTTCTTTTGGTATTTCATAATCTTTGTAAGCAATCGCAAGAACCCTGAACCCCTGAGCACTCAAATGTTCATATTCAAGCTTCAGGTCAGTAAGAACAAGGGGATCGATGTCAAATATTTCTCCGTCCAATTCATACTTTACACATTTTTTGAAAACTTCTTCTGGAGCACCTTTCGTAATCAGTCGGTGTTTGCCATCGATTTCCACGACAACCGACATCATCTTCCTTGAAAAATCAAATGGAATTTCATCAATTTTTCTGTACTGCTGAATCGACAATTCTCTATATTTCAACACCGCTCTATCAAGGATGTTTTTTAATCCGGTCTGGTAATAACTGTTAATATAGGCAAATTGTAATACATCTTCGTTCTCCTGTCTTGTCACATCACAATAAATTTCAAGAATGATTTCATCAAGGGTTAATGTGCCGGTTTTATCTGTACACAGTACATCCATTGCACCGAAATTTTGAATAGAGCTCAACTGTTTTACAATGACATCCTTTCTAGACATGGAGATAGCACCCTTTGAAAGGTTAACAGCCACAAGCATCGGAAGCATTTCAGGGGTAAGCCCAACAGAAACAGCAAGAGCAAAAAGAAAGGATTGCAGAAAATCGCCCTTTGTCATCGCATTGATAAAAAATATAATCACAACCAGGACAAGCATAAACCTGATCATCAACCAGGTAAAAGAACGCACTCCTCTATCAAAATTTGTTTCAGCTGACAGTGTTGCCATTTTGTAGGAAACCATTCCGAATTGAGTGGACAATCCTGTTTTAATTACAACTCCAAGACCTGTACCGCTAACAATACTTGAACCCATAAACGCGATATTTTTCAGCTCTGACGGTTGATGATTTGTAGTAATAACAGGTGCTGCGGTTTTTTCAACAGGAAAGGACTCACCTGTCAGTGACGCCTGATTAACAAACAAATCTTTACAGGAAATAATTCTTAAATCAGCAGGAACCATGTCCCCAGCAGAAAGATATACAATATCACCAGGAACGATTTCTCTTATTGGTATTTCTTTCGGGACGCCATTTCTATAAACAGTAGCAGTTGGCCTGACCATTTCACTGAGTTTTTCTGCTTCTTTTCCAGCGCGATGTTCCTGAAAAAATGATAGAGAAACACTCCCTATGGCCATCAAGATTACCAGTACCGCACTGGCTATTTCCCCAAAAATAATGGAGAAAATTGCAATAATCAGTAAAACGATGACCAAAGGGTTCAAGAACTTTGAAGCAATTTGAAATATAATTGAGTGCTTCTTGGGTCTGAAAAGCTCATTGAAGCCATACTCCTGAAGCCTCAGCTCTGCTTCTTCATCGCTCAGACCCTTTATTAATGTGTTGAGTCGTGATAAAATCTGTTCCTGCGTGAGCCAAACAAATTCAACTATTCCAGATTCTGGTAATCGCGGCATTATTCAATCCTCTGCAAAATGTTTCGTGTTTAGATTGATAATTATTATAACCTGTTAATAGCATACTAAAAAGTTTCTGCTCGTTTGTGCAATTCTATGTTAGTATCCATCACAGGGGCTTACAAATGGTAGACACGTCAAAAATTCATTTGAAATAATTTTTTTTGGGTGTTAAAATAATGCGATTTTTTCAACATGGAGGCGAATATGTATTTCAATCTGGTAATGCTGGTCAGTATTGGAAGTATCATCATTGCTTTCCTGTTCGCTCTTGAAATTTTAAGGAAGGACGCAGGAAACGAAAAGATGCAGGAAATTGCAAATGCAATAAAAGAGGGTGCAGGCGCCTTTCTCAAAAGGCAGTACACAACAATAACGGTTCTTTCAATCACACTGGCAATCATCATATTTCTCATTTACGCACTCAGTGGAAAAATCACATATGGATGGCATACGTCTCTTGCCTTTATTCTCGGCGCACTTTGCTCATCAATTTCAGGTTATGTGGGAATGTACATATCTGTCAGGTCAAACTCTCGCGCTGCGTCTGCAGCAGGGCGAAGTATGAACGAAGCACTTGTCACTGCCTTAAAGGGCGGCGCTGTTTCAGGCATTCTTGTTGTGGCTCTTTCACTTCTTGGCGTGGCTGGCATATTTCTTCTTTATGGAGGAAGTGCCAATCCACTTGAAGTGCCACTTCTGATCGTTGGTTTTGGTTTTGGTGCATCATTTGTGGCACTTTTCGCGCAACTTGGTGGCGGTATCTATACAAAAGCTGCTGATGTGGGTGCTGACCTTGTTGGAAAAGTTGAGGCAGGAATACCTGAAGATGACCCGAGAAATCCAGCAGTCATTGCTGACCTTGTTGGAGACAATGTTGGCGATTGCGCCGGCCGTGGAGCAG
>DAONMJ010000148.1:0-2811 GCA_035392545.1 bacterium | reverse complement strand
ATTTACTGTATGAAAGAACCTCGTTTACAACCGTTGAGATATTTTTAATGTTGTCAGCAAGAAGTGACCAGTTTTCCTTTACTGAATCCCAGTCATTTTGCTGCATCAGAACATCAACCAGTTCTGCTGCTCCGAAAATGCCGACAAGAAGATTTTTTAATGAATGCACCAGTTCTGCTGTTGCAAGTCCAATTGCGGCAAGTTGTTCGCTGTGAATCCTTTTTTCCTGAGTGATAAGCAACTGCAGTGATATTACCACAAGGTCTCCGAGAAACCTGAAAAGTGTCATGTCTTCTTCAGTAAAATCAGGTCTGCCCTCAGCCAAACGGGACAGATTAAAAACACCCACAACAGAATTTTCAAAAATCAATGGTACTATTATTGAAGACGCAATAACGGTCGTACTCTGAGATTGAAAACGTTTGTCTTTTTTCACAGAACCCTTAAGAATGATGGGCTTTTTGTTTTCTGCAACCCAGTAACTGATATTCTGCTGCTGGGCAACAGGATGACTCCGAACAATTTCTTCAGAAATTCCTGTGCCAGCAATAAGACGGAGCTCATCTGTTTTTTCATCTCGCAGAAAAATTGATGCCCTGTCAGCGTCAAATTCGTCCACAGCAATTTTTGAAATCAGGGTAAGCAGATGTTCTGAATTTCTTGCTTTTGTGACACTTTCATTGATTTTTGAGAAAAAGTTCTTGATTGTTACAGGAAGTTTTCTTGTGTCAGACATCTTTTCCTTTCAGTTTTTAAGGTCTGGGTTTTACCCGTTTGTTTTTAAGATACTCCCCAAGTGCTTCGTCAACAACCTGTTTAATATCTTTTCTATCCCAGTAAGAAACCGCTTTGATTTTTTCAAGATGTTCTTCTCTGACAATAAAAGTTGCTCGAATCCAGCCCTCTTTCAAACCTTCCTTAGTTTTTGGGACTCCCTGTTTCTGCTGGATTTTCTTTTTCCCGGATGAATCTGCTGTTTCCTGTTTTCTACTATCCTGTATCCATCTCAAAGGATCAGAACCGAGCCGAGTAAGTTTTTTTTCCGCCATACAATTTCCTCCATATTAATGTTTCTTACCTCTTTCGATGATTTCAAGACACAGATGAAAGTAATCTTCTGAGCCGTAACTATCGGGCTTATACTCATAAATCGTTTTCCCAAAACCAGGCGCTTCTGCAAGAGAAATGTTTTCTCTTATCAGTGTCCTGAAAACACGACCTCCAAAATAATCCTTGATTTTTTCAACCACCTCTCTGTTTAACCTTTTCCTGCCATCAAATCTTGTTCCTATAATACCCGTAAGTTTTATTCGCTGATTGAGCCGCTTTTGAACAACATCAACAGTTTCAAGCAGCTTGCTGATTCCCTGAAGAGCAAGAAATTCAGTTTGAAGAGGAATATAGATTTCATCAGCGGTCGTAAGAGCGTTCAAAGTCAAAAGTCCCAGACTCGGCGGACAATCAATGAAAACATAGTCAAAATCGCCTGCTTCAGATAAACACTCCTTCAATAGAAATTCCCTTCCTGCAATACCGCCAAATTCAAATTCAGCGCCAGAAAGATCAAGAGAAGAAGGAAGAATAAAAAATACACCCGTTGTTTCTTTTATTTCGGGAAATGCAAGATGCACACTTATTTGCCTTTCAACAATTGCATCAGAAACAGAAGTGTCTGACCTAAAAACATGGTACACCGTCTTTGAAAGTTCGTGCGCCTTGATGCCAACGCTGTAGGTAAGATGTGACTGCGGGTCAAGGTCTATCATCAGCACTTTTTTCCCGAGTAAACTTAATCCAGCGCCTAAATTGACAACAGATGTGGTTTTCCCAACCCCGCCCTTCTGATTGATGACTGCGATGCACGTCATTGATTCCCCTTTTTGTAAACCATGTTTACATATTAAAACGCAAAAACGAAAAATGTCAAGAAAATATATTAATTTCAAACCATTGAATTTGCAAACTTTTTATGGTAGAATTATTGCCAAAAAGGAAAAACATGATTGAGAAAAAAATTTCGCAAAAGGCAAAAAACATCAAGCCATCAAGCACACTTGCGGTAAATAAGAAGGCAATGGAGCTTGTGGCAACCGGAGAAAAAATTATCAATCTTTCTGTTGGAGAACCTGATTTTGATACACCTGATTTTATTAAAAAATCTGCCATCAACGCATTGAATGAAGGATTTACAAAGTATACAGATGCATCGGGAATTAAACCACTGAGACAGGCAATCTGTGAAAAATTCAAACGAGATAATAACCTTGCTTATGAACCAGACCAGATTGTTGTCTCATGCGGGGCAAAACATAGTTTGTTCAATGTGCTCTTTGCCCTTTGTGATGAAGGGGACCAGGTAATTATTCCTGCACCTTACTGGGTAAGTTATCCTGAAATGGTAAAACTTGCTGGTGGAACTCCTGTGATATGCCGTTATAAAGATAATTTCAAAATGGACATCGCCCACTTACAGGAAATTATTTCCCCAAAAACAAAGGCACTCATTCTTAACAGTCCATCAAATCCTACAGGAATTGTTTATACGAAAGATGAACTTGAACACATCGCAGAAATTGCACTCAAACATCAAATCGTTGTAATTTCTGATGAAGTGTATGAACATCTCGTTTATGGCGGGTTAAAGCACACAAGCATTGCTTTTCTGAACGACGAAATGAAAAAATTGACGGTTGTTGTTAATGGAGTTTCAAAAACCTATGCAATGACAGGATGGCGAATAGGATACCTTGCGGCAGAACTTCCTCTGGCAAAAGCCATAGCAAATATCCAAAGCCAGACAACATCAAATCC
>DAONMJ010000147.1:0-2821 GCA_035392545.1 bacterium | reverse complement strand
TAGAAAAATTATTCTATCAATAATACTTATCGCTGGCTTTGCTATACGTCTTTGCACCCTGATTCAACTATCTTCAACAACTTTTTTCAATCCTTCACTGATGGATAAACATGATCAAAGAACATTTCATCTATGGGCACAATCCATTTTGAAGCATCCTGTTCATGTTGACGGTGATGCATTTTACATGGCGCCACTGTACGCATACTTCCTTGCACTTTTGTACGCTGTATCAGGTGGAAGTATTTTTTTTGCCGGTCTCATGCAGGCAATTGTTGATACCATAGCAATTTATCTCTTATATAGGATAGGAAGAACAATCAAAGATGAAAATACTGGTATCATTGCCGCAGGACTGTATGCGTTTTATCAAACAATGGTTCTCTATTCTGTAACCATCCTGAGCGATGGCCTCATTACATTTTTGAACATCTTTTTCATTTTCTCACTCTACAGGGCACTTGAAAAGAAAAATCGTTTATCATGGATTCTATGTGGTATTGTTTTTGGGCTTGCTGCGCTTGCAAAACCAACAATTCTTGCCTTTATTCCTTTCATCATTGTTGGACTATTGTTATGGCCTGAAAAAATCCTAATTGATCATCAAAAAACAACTAAAAAATCCTTTCAGATTACAATGGCGATACTTTTTGCAGGACTGGCGTGTACTTTGATAATACTCCCTGCATCCTTAAGAAATCTTGCGATCAGCGGTAAATTTGTGCTCATTTGCACCAATGGCCCTGTAAACTGGCAGATAGGTAATAGTTCAGATTCCACCGGGCTTTTCTATTATCCATCAGGGCATTTGTTGCATCCTGCAAGTATGGATTTCTGGAAATTGCTTATCAAAAAAACGCTTCTTTTCTTCAACAGTTATGAATGGCCACAGAATTTGAGCATATACATCGCAAGAGAACTGATACCGGCATTAAAATTTGCATTTGTAAAATTTGGACTGATTGTTCCGCTCGGAGTTGTGGGACTTTTTCTTGCAGCAAGAAAGAAAAAAAATTTTCTTTTTGTTTCATTTACAATCGTCCAGATTATGTGGGTCATCATGTTTTTCATCACGGAACGGTACAGGTTCCCTGCTGTTGCCTGCCTTACTGTTTGTGCGGGTTTTCTCATTACCCAGGTAATAGATGAAATAAGAACAAAAAAAATTGTATTGCCTTTTGTTAAACTTGCCATCGCAGGTCTGTGGGGATATATATTTGGCTGGACACCCGGACAACTGTTTAACGACATGTACTGGAAAATATTTGCAAAACTCAGCAAAACAAACATCGTGTATAACCTGCAAACAAACAACAATCGGCTGGCTGAAAAAATAGCATCAGATTACAAAAAACTGTTGCCCCAGGACCCGGACAGTCACTTTTTCCTCGCCTGCGTGTACGCGCAGAAAGGAATTATGGATAAAGCAGAACAGGAATTGACGCGCACTCTTGATCTGAACCCGGAACATGAACTTGCGAGAAAGTTCCTTGATGAAATGAGAACAAAGACCCTTTCTCGTTGATATCATAAGATGATGCGGTATAATATTTTGTTTGAAAAAATTTTTGACTGAAAAGGAGAAACCAATGGAGTGGATAAATTCTTTCATTTTTACATCAAGGGAACCCCCGGCAGATGCTGAAACAATAAGCCAGAAACTTATGCATCAGGCAGGAATGATAGACAAACTGGTATCCGGCATTTATTCATATCTTCCACTTGGATTAAAGGTATTACAGAAGGTTTCAAATATCATAAGAGAAGAAATGAACAACGCAGGAGCCGTTGAAATACTGATGCCAGCACTGCAACCTTCGTCTCTGTGGAAAGAATCAAAAAGATTCGGAAAAATGGGTAAAGATATGATTGTTTTCAAAGATAGACACGATAGAGAAATGTTACTGGGTCCAACCCATGAAGAGGTTGTTTCTGATATTGTAAGAAAATATGTAAGAAGCTGGAAAAATCTTCCTGTGATGCTCTATCAGATACAAACGAAATATCGTGATGAAATCAGGCCAAGATTTGGAATCATCCGTTCCAGGGAATTTCTTATGAAGGACTGCTACAGTTTTGACAGAACCCAACAGGAGTCTGAACAGTCGTATCTTAAAATGAGACAGGCATATTTGAAAATTTTCAATAGATGTTCGCTCAATGTAACAGTGCAATCAGCAGATTCTGGTGTCATTGGCGGGAAATTCTCTGAAGAATTTGTTGCTGCGGGAGATTGTGCAGAACTTGAAATAGGTCATATCTTTAAGCTTGGCACTGATTATAGCGAAAAATTACACGTGGTCTATATGGATAAAGATGGCACTGAAAAACCTGTGGTGATGGGATGTTATGGCATAGGAGTGAGCAGGATTGTCGCTGCGATCATTGAGGGAAGTCATGATGACAGAGGCATTATCTGGCCTGTTTCAGTGGCGCCTTTTCATGCCACTGTTGTTCCTGTAAACATGTCAGATAGCCGGGCTGTTGAAACTGCAAACAAAATTCATGATGAATTTGAATCTTCAGAAATAGAGGTGCTTTTTGACAACAGGGAAGAATCCGCAGGCGTTAAATTTGCAGATGCAGACCTTATTGGCATACCTTACAGAATTACACTCGGTAGAAGACTTGTTGAAGGAAAGGTTGAGGTTATGGAAAGAAAAACCAGGAAAACGTATGACGTTGAAGCTGGAAAAGTGAAGGACTTTATGCTGTCTGCAATGAAACAATCAACATGAATATGCTTACGGGTATCCTTAAATCGGGTTTCTCATTCAACAGGGACAGAATTAAACTCTTTCTCGTTGTATTCTGTTCAACT
>DAONMJ010000146.1:0-2890 GCA_035392545.1 bacterium | reverse complement strand
ATTTATCGGAATTACTGCACACAAACTAACAAATGCAAAATCTGCAATAGAATCAGGCCTTTATGACGTTGTACAATATCCATTCTCAATGCTTTCTTCAAAAGAGGAACTGGAGTTGATTAAACTTGCAAAGAAACACAATATCGGGCTACTTGCAATGAAGCCACTGTGTGGTGGGATACTTGTGGATATTAAAGTATCATTTGCCTTCCTGTGGCAGTTTGAAAACCTTGTTCCAATCTGGGGTATCCAGAGAATGAAAGAATTGAAGCAAATGGTCAATCTTTCAAAAAACCCACCTGAAATAGATGCTGAATTAGGACGAAAGATATCAGAAGAAAAAAGAACGCTTGGCTCATATTTTTGCAGGGGCTGCGGCTATTGTCTGCCCTGCCCTGCTGATATTCCAATTCCGATGGCAGCAAGGATGAAGTATCTGTTAAGAAGGGCTCCTTACAGAAAATTTTTAACAGTCCAGTGGCAAAAAAACATGTTGAAAATAGAAAACTGCAAAAATTGTGGGGTATGTAAATCCAGATGTCCTTATGAACTTAATCCGTCCGAATTAATGAAAGAAATGCTTGCTGATTACATTGACTTTGCGAAAACCAGAGGAGTGACTATTAAAATATAGGAGAAACATATGAAACATGACTATTCCCATATCCTGCTTGACCATTTTATTAAGAGAATGAGAAAAATCACAAAAGAAAGAGATGAAATCTTAAAACAGATAAAAACAGTCAAAGACGCAAAATTATATCAACAACAAGTAAAAAAGATAATCAAACAAGCATTTTCTCCTTTGCCAGAAAAAACACCTTTGAATCCCAGAATCACTGGAATTGAAAAAAGAAAAAAATATCGCATTGAGAAAATCATTTTTGAAAGCAGACCAGAATGTTTTGTCACTGCCAATCTCTATATTCCTGAACATTTCAGCGCTCCATTTCCAGCAGTAATCGGAACCTGTGGTCATTCAGCAACTGGTAAGGCAGAACCAAGATATCAGGAATTCTGCCAGCGTCTTGTTCAAAATGGTTTTCTTGTGTTTATTTATGACCCATTCAATCAGGGTGAAAGAGACCAATACATAACACTACCAAAGAACTCCATTTTAAGACGCAGTTGCTGCGCGGCACATAACATGATGGGCAAGCAACTGCAACTGATCGGTGAGTTTTTCGGTTCGTGGCGATTGTGGGATGGAATAAGAGCGCTTGATTACGTTTTAACTAGACATGAAACAGAGAAAAATTTCATAGGAATTACTGGCAATTCAGGTGGCGGAACCATGACCACGTGGCTGTGGGGAAATGAACCACGCTTTACTGCTGCTGCCCCAAGTTGTTTTATTACCCCATTCAGATACAACATCGAAAACGAAATGCCTCAGGATATAGAACAATGTCCGCCAGGGATACTTGGACACAACATTGACATTGCTGACTTTTTTATATCCCGTGCACCTGAACCACTAATACTTCTGGGGCAAAAATATGATTACTTTGATATCAGGGGGTTTAAGGAAATATGTGACCAGGTTAAAAAAATTTATAAAATCTTCGATGCCGAGGATAATTTTTCATTTTTCATTGGTAGTAATCCCCACGGCTATTATCCGGATGCACAAAAAAACATGGTTTCTTTCTTCTGTAAAATCGCAGGGAAAAAGGATATTAATTCAGAGCCAGAAATAAACATTGAAAAATCAGAAACACTATTTGCGACAGAAAAAGGCAATGTTGTTCACGCTGGTTCAAAACCAGTGTATGTGATAATAGGAAAAAAGGCAGAAGATATTGAACGAACAAGACCACAATTACCAGAAGATAAATTAAAAGAAAAAATTAGGAAACTTTTGAAAATTCCTGAAATAAAAGAAACCCCGCATTACAGAGTTCTCAGACCTCAAGTGATAAAGAAGTCTGTTATTGCAAGATATGCAGTAGAATCAGAACAGGAAATATGGGTAATTCTTAAAAAGAAAGCAGACAGACCTGATTTTATCTACAATCTCCAGATTGAAGATGAAATCAACTTATGCCTACCCCATATTTCTTCAGAAGACGAAATCCTTAAAAAAAGGAAGTTTCTACCAGGCATGGTTGAATACTTTGTTGATGTAAGGGGACTGGGTGAATCAATGCCAGAAGAAAAGAAAAACTTCTTCAGACCCTATGGCTATGATTTCATGATGGATATGTGTTACGCAATGTTTGGAGAAACTTATTTTGGCAAAAGAATTTTTGATGTGCTTTCAGTCATCAAATTATTGGAAGAAAAAGGATGTAAAACGATTAACTTATATGGAAATCATCAAGGAGCACTGATTGGATTGTTTGTTGCTTTTCTTTCTGTACCAGTGAAAAAGGTCTATCTTAAAAATCTGCCAGAGTCCTTTTGTTCTCTTTGTAAGAAATTGTCCACTGAACTTCCATCGGCAAATTTCCCGAAGGGAATAATGAAAATTACAGATATCCCTGAAATTTTAAATTATCTGAAGAAAACCAAAGAAGCAGTTGTTATAAGATAAGCCCGATCTTATTCCGCAACAACACTGACAGAAGATTTCAAATTGACCAGATATCCTGCTCGGTTATACCCGCTTTTTCAATCATTGATGCTGCTTTTTCCAGATCCAGATTATATGATTGATGGCAGTCAGTGCCAATGGAAAATTTCACTCCTTTGGATTTCAAAAAAGAAAGATATTCAAGATACTGCATTTTAAAGTTTTCCGGGTATGATGGATGAAGAAAAATTGCGTGCAGATTGATTTCAACAATTTTGTTATTTCTAACGACCGCATCAGCGAATTCATCATGCATACTTTTTGGTATCACATTAAAATCACTAAACCATGGTTCAAATTGTGCTACATATTTTT
>DAONMJ010000145.1:0-2926 GCA_035392545.1 bacterium | reverse complement strand
TTGTTGATGATTATAATCACAATAAAAAGATTAAGAGCTTGGGCTATAAAACACCGTCTCAATACCTAATGCAAACAAAGAATATTATCCTACAACGTATCGTTAACTAACATGTAACAGGGAGAAAAAATGATGCCAGAAAATATATTGAAGAAAAAACTGAAGGAGGGAAAACCTGCAGTTGGCGCATTTGTTATTACTGCTCATCCAACAATTGCTGAGGTGATGGCTGTTGCTGGTTTCGACTGGCTTGTTTTTGATATGGAACATGGCGTTATCGGCATAGAATCTGTTGAGGCAATGGCTCAGGCAGTTTCCAGAACATCTACGGCACCTCTTGTGAGGGTTCCTTGGAATGACTTTGTTGTAATAAAACAGGTGCTGGACACAGGAGTTATGGGATTAATTATTCCTATGGTGAATACACCCGAACAGGCGCAACAGGCAGTAGCAGCAACAAGGTATCCGCCAGAAGGAATCCGTGGTATTGGTCCTCACAGGGCAAGTGGTTTTGGTTCGTGGCTTCCCGAATATTTCGAAAGAGCAAATGAGAGTATCCTTGTCATTGTCCAGATAGAGCATGTCAATGCTGTTAAAAATCTTGAAGGCATATTGAGTGTCAGGGGTATTGACTGCGTTTTTATTGGAGCCAATGACCTTGCTGCATCAATGGGAATGTTAAAAAATACATCACATCCAGAGGTTCAAAAAAACATCAAATATATTCTGGGAATATGCAAGAAAAAAAGGATTCCTTGCGGACTTGTTGCCACAGGTTCACAGATAAAACAGAGAATTGAAGAGGGGTTTCAATTTATTGCAGTTGGTCATGATGTTTCACTGTTGACTTCAGCATGCAAAAAGGCACTCGCAGAAATCAAATGAAAAAAAGAATGAAACGGTATATAGTCGTGAACCTTGATCCGGAAATGCACAGTTTGAGAAATCAGGATATTGAGAAATTAAAGGTAGTCAATGCCAGGTTTATTGAATTGCGGCAAAAAGATAAAATGGTACCTTTATTAAAAAAAGCAGACGCAATTTTGTTCACAAAGACATTCATATCATCTGATATTATACAGAATCTTGAAAAATGCAGGATTATTGTAAGATTTGGAACAGGGCTTGATAACATTGATGTAAGGGCAGCAACTGACAAAGGTATTATGGTTTCAAGGGTTGTTGATTTCTGTACTGAAGAGGTGTCAAACCATGCTTTCATGCTGCTCCTTGCCTGCAGCAGAAAATTGAAAAAATTTTCTTTTACTGGTGTTTGTGATGGACCAATTGATGACTTCAGACATATCGGCAGTATTTATGATGAAACCCTGGGGCTTATTGGTTTTGGAACAATAGCACGGTCTCTTGCAAAAAAAGCAAAATGTTCTGGAATGAAAATACTTGCATATGACCCATTTGTTGAAAAAAAGGTTTTTGAGAAATACGGCGGGGAAAAGGTTTCGTTGAAAAAAATTTTACAGGAGTCCGATTATGTTTCGCTTCATTGTCCGTTGACAGAACATACTCATCATCTGATAGGAGAAAAAGAGTTAAAACTGATGAAAAAAACTGCTTATCTGATTAATACTTCAAGGGGTGCCCTCATTGACGAAAAAATGCTAATAGTAGCATTGCAAAAGAACTGGATAGCAGGTGCTGGTCTTGATGTTTTTGAAAAAGAGCCACCAGAACAGGATAACCCGCTTTTGCATATGGAAAATGTAATTTGTACACCACACTACGCATATTATTCAGATAAAGCAATAGAAACTCTTAAGACGATTGCAGTTGATGAAATTATCAGGGCGATGAAAGGGCAGATACCCCGCAATCTTTATAATCCTGCGGTCTTAGGGATGAAAAAAAGAAGATGAAAATATACAGATTTTGACTTTTCACCGGGTTATTTTCATCTGAAGTTGTTGCAAAGAAATTCAGGTAAATGATAGACAAGGTTTTTGCACTTCTGTAATCTTTCAGAATTAATCAGGAATGATGTGATCAACCATTACACCCTGATGTTTCAGGGTTTGCTGAAGTTTTTTTATGTTCAATGAGGTAAAACGTTTTTCTTTATTCCTGCACAATAGTGCTGACGCGGTTCCTGCAATTTCACCTGTTAAACAACATACAGGAATTGCTCTGACTATGTCCCACGCAGTATTTGCAGAAATACATCTACCCGCTGTTATAAGATTGAATGTTTTTACTCCATGAAGAGCTGAAAATGGTATGTAATACACAGGACCTGGTTTTCTCCAGTCAGGCATCATACCCACTGTATCCGGAAACAAAATTCTTTCGTGTGATTCTTCAAGTTCTGTCAATCCCTTTAACCTTCCTGTCATGCGAAAAGATGGAATTGAAGGGAGTGAGACAGGAAAAAGTGCTGGATTTATTCTTTTCATATTCTCAATAATTTTTCTGATGTTTTCCCTTGATGATAAAACTTGTCTGGTTACTCCGTTTTGTGTGTGAATAGAAAAGCCCCCTGCCTCGTATGATGTTTTGTTATAAGGGTCATATTTTTTTGAAAACATGTATCGTTTAACCTGATTTCCATCAAAGTAAAAGAACCATCCACATGCCACGTTCTTGCTGGCTTTTTCAACATGTTCACCAGCAACCGCGCATACATCTGCGTCTCCAGAGGCATCAATCGCAGCCAGGCATTTTATCGCAAACCTGCCTGATTTATTTTCAAGAATTAAATGGGTGATGGAATTATTTTTTTTGATGACCCCGCTGAATTTAGTATCGTACATAATCTGCACACGCTCCTCGATAAGTAATTTTTCAAGTTGAAGCGCAAATGTCCATGGATTGAATTCAACCTGCAATCTTATTTTTTTTCGTTCTTCAATCTGACTGCTATTTGTCCAGCATTCAGGAATTTTTCCATACCCATCAGAAATAGATATTTTCA
>DAONMJ010000144.1:0-3001 GCA_035392545.1 bacterium | reverse complement strand
GACAGAAAACATGATTTGCCTGGACGCGACTGCGGAATTTCAACACAGCGTTATAAGTATCCTTGAATGCCTTTTCGTAATAATCACCAAGGAAGTCAAAAAAATCGTATCGTTTTTTGCCATGTACATCTGCGGTTTCAGACCACCCTGGCATTTCATATCCATATTTTTTTCTGAAAGTTTCAAGACACACATGACATCTACAAACATTGGCGGCAAGCGCGTGGGGTTCGTCAAGTATTTCCATACTTAACAGTGCAGGGATTTTTTCTGCCCTTTCTATAATTGGTCTTACAAACTTTAAAGTTTTTTCAGTAAACTCGTTGGTAAGAATGCAGGGCACATTAGGATTTTTTCCTTCTTCCATATACCAGGGACCATGGTCAACAAAACATGTCAGACCTTCATATTCTCCCCAGAGATAAACCTTATGCTCAAACTGTGTCAGATATCTGTAATACAGAAGGTTCCTGTAAAATCTTTCAGGAAAATTTCCCATGACCTTGCCTGAAATCAAACAATTGAAACCCTTGCTTACTCTATCCTGAACATCTTCCCTGATTCGTGCCTCTGTCAATCCATTGACAGAAACAGGCGCCACAAAAAGCAAATCCTCTACAGGTTCAATGTGAACAATTGCAAAAGGATATTCTGCGTAATAACTCTGTGAACTGGTGATACCTGTTGCCCTCAAAACATATTTTCCAGTTCTCCAATTTGGAATCGTGTATTCAAAAATGTAATGACCTCCAGGATTAATCTGTTTTCTGTTCATCACAACCTTACCGTGCGGGTCTTTAATTTCAAGGATAAGTTTTTCAAGTTGAGCAGGTACAGGATTAATTTCAAATGTTATTGTTTGCCCTGGCATAAATACATATTCTTCATTGAGATTTTTAATTTTTATGCAAGGCACCTGCTTTACTTCAACAACAGCATCCCGCCTGTGAACAACAGGTTCATAAGGGTCAATCTTCATATTCTTGAAGTCCCTATCAATATCTTTGCCATACTGAACAGTAAGGACAACTCTATAAAAATGTTCTGGCTGAAGATTGAAAATTACAGGTATCTGGAAGTTTATTTTTATTTTGTTGCGATTGATTTCAAAATTTTTTCGCAGGACCAATTCTGAAAAGTTAACTGTTCTACCATTTGCCTGACTCAATAGATTGTTACCATAAACTTCCAGCACTCCTTTTTTGATCTTTTCTTTTGTGGATTCAAGTTCTGCTTTCATTTCCCAGTTTGATCTTTTTTGTTTGAGAGAAAATTCCTTGATAATAATGTCCTTTTCTTTTTTTATTAGCCACATGATGAGATTACGCATTAAATCATCGTACTGGCTGTGCTCAAAAAAACTTGTCTGATCTACAATTCCTTTCAAATTGTCATAATCGGGTCTTGCTGCAATCACTGCGACAGCCCCATTTTTATATTTCCATGTTACAATGACTGGATAATTTCCTGCTTTTGCCACTACCTGGGCTAATTTTTTTTCTTTCAATGGATGAAGCGAAGCAATCTTTCCAATTTCACGAGACAATCCTTTGCATACAGGATGCTGCCTGTTAAGTTTTACGCTCTGAACCTGACTGAATCCTCCTGGAATTCCATCTGGATTTGAAATTCTGGTTGATTTTTCAGGAAATTCAATTTCAACAGGGAGAATATCCCCCAAAAGGTGATATGTTCCGTCGCTTTTTTCAAAGGCATAACTGCCGCCAGTAAAAATCAATGCTCCGCCGTGTTCCACATAAGAAATTAAATTCAGTTGCTCTTCAGGTGAAAACTCATGAACATCAACACCTGAAATAATCACCAGGTCATACGCAAGCAGTCCTGTTCTACCCTGAAATGTTTCGTCAATTCTCTTTGGCAGCGGATAGGTAAATGGCAAATTTTTCCTGATGTAATAACTTTTTCTCACCCTCATCGGAAAAGGGAGTGAGCTGATAATTTCGTCAAAGTAATAACCTGCCTGGTTTGCCTGTTCAATCACAAGCGCTTCTCTAATTCCATGGGGATCCATTTCTGCTCTCCTTTTTGCTGAAAAAATTTGAACGATGATAATTTATTGTATAGAAGATGCGTTGTCAAATGTTTTGAATTTGATTGAAAATCCAACTGTGATATCATCTTCCAAAAAGGAGAGCACATTAAATACATTTTATTAAAAACCAATTTTACCAGGAGGAAAAAATGGAAAAACTACTGTTTTTGCCTGTGCCACGAAAAATCAAAATAGAAAATCAGTTTTGCAATGTGCCTTCACGGGCAGGATTTTTTATATCAGGGATTGATGACAAAAACCACAATTTTTTCTCTGAATACATCAAAAAAATCTCGCAAAGATTTACAAAAAGCCAGTGGAAATTGAATCACAGGCATCCATTTTTTACTCTTGTCTGCGACCATTCATTAAACATTCCAAAGCAAGGATACAAATTGACAGTTTCTTATGACTCAATAAAAGCAGAAAGTTCAGATGCTTCTGGTGCCTATTACGCTTTGTACACGTTGAAACAGATTCTCATCCAGAAAACAAACCATGTTCCAGTGCTTACAATTGAAGATTATCCAGATTTCAAACACAGGGGTGTCATGATAGATATCAGTAGAAGTAAAGTTCCAAAAATGGAAACCCTTTTTAATCTTATTGACCTTCTTTCAGGATGGAAAATCAATCAACTTCAACTTTACACAGAACACACCTTTGCTTACAAAGGACATGAAATTGTCTGGCAGGGATGCTCTCCAATCACAGCAGAAGAGATTAGAAAACTTGATGATTACTGCAAACAGAGATTCGTTGAACTGGTACCAAATCAAAACAGTTTCGGCCATTTTCATAGATGGCTTCAGCATCCTCAATACAGGCATCTTGCAGAAGATACAGATCATCCATATACGTTGTGTCCAATAGATTCTGGCTCAATTCAATTGCTTGAAGACCTTTATCAGCAACTGCTTCCAAATTTTTCAAGTAATCAATTTAATG
>DAONMJ010000143.1:0-3006 GCA_035392545.1 bacterium | reverse complement strand
TTCCTTTTGCCTACCAGGAAATCAATTATAGAACGCGTGCACTTCGTTCAATGTATCAACTAGACCAGGTAATAAAGAATGGGAAAACGGAATTAGAAAAGTTTGTGATGCTGCGAAACTGGGCAAGACATACTGCTCCAAAAGGATGGGACTGGGGAACCAGTATGTGGTGTCCACCCTGGGACGCTCTAGTAATACTTGCTACCAACAAGCAACCAGCAGCCCTATGTATGTGTACTCATTATTCAACAATTTTTGTACAATGTGCGATTGCCCTTGGTTATACGGCACGACAGGTTATTCTTGATCATCATTGCGTTGCTGAGATCTGGAGTAATGAACTAGGTAAATGGATACTGATGGATACAGGTAATTCGCAGAACCCTGAAATGAACTGCCACCTTGAACACAATGGTATTCCTCTCAATGCTGTTGAAATCAGGAGCCTGTGGAGACAAAACAGAACCAACGAGATTAAATTCGTGTACGCAAATGAGACAGGAATCACAGAGAAAGAAAAAAAAGATTTTGAAACAACGTATTTTAAAAATTTCAGAAGATTTGCAATCCCATTAAGGAACAATTTTCTTGGTAATCCCTTTCCCGGTGAACCAGAGCAGGGTCAGAGTGAATACTATTGTGATCTGTACCTCTGGTGGGAAGATACACCCGAACCACTGGAGTCACCAGAATATGGAAAAACGAGTAATAGAATCAGCGATTTTTACTGGACTTTGAATCAGACCTTTATTGATTTGGTTTATTCTGAGAAAGATACCATCACTGTCAACCTTTGTAACAATACTCCACAATTTTCTCATTACCTTGTCAGTATTGATGGTGGTCTCTGGAAGAAAATGCCAGTGCAATTCTTATGGAAAATCCACGACGGTAAAAATGAAATGGCAGTAAAATCTGTCAATCTGTTTGGTCTTGAGTGCCAGGTGTCCAGAGCCGTGATTCAAAAATAAATCAGGTGAGCCGCAACACACAACAGTTTTCAATATGCGAAGTGTGTGGAAACAAATCCACGGGTATAACCTTTTGTAAAACATATCCAGCCCGACCAAACAAAACAAGGTCTCTTGCAAGCGTTGCAGGATTGCACGAAACATAAATGATATTTTTTGTTCTCATTTTTAAAATTTGATGAATGGCTTTATTGCTTAATCCACCGCGTGGAGGGTCAACGACAAGAAGGGTATACCCCGAATTACTGGATTGCATTTGTTTTAAAAATTCTTCTGCTGACATGTCGTAAAGTTTACAATTTGTTATATTATTAATCCTGCAATTTTCTCTTGCGGTTTCGATATTTGCAGGATTATTATCAACGCCTGTAATCTCATTGCAAACACGGGAAAGGAAAATTTCTATAGGCGCACTACCACAGAAGAGACCCAGTACAGATTCTGGTTTGATTTCATGTGCCAGAAGGGATATTGTCTTATACAATCTGGAAGCGCCGCCTGTATTCGGCTGAAAAAATGTTTCAGGATAAATGATAAATTTGAAATTTTCAATGTGTTCTTCTATATATGGTTTACCAAAAATCAGACGCTTTTTTTGAAAACTTACAACATCCGAAATCTGGTCGTTTTCAACGTGCCAGAACGACGTAACATTCGGTACAGTATTTACCAATTCTTCTACAAATTTTTCAAGATTGTTCACCATACCAGGTCTGGTAACAAGAATAATCATTAGTTGATCTGTTGACTTTGAATGTCGCATTACAAGATGTCGGATGAACCCTTTTTTTGTGATCGGGTTATATGGTTCAAAGTTGTTTTGGCGCACATATTCAATAACAGAAGGAAAAACCTTTTTTACCAGTTCCGAAAAGATAGCGCATTCATCAATGCTGTTCACCATTGCTCTATATCTTTTTAGTGGATTTTGCCTTTCTCTCAATCCAAGTACAAGTTTTTTGTTTCGCTGACCAAAAGCAAATTCCATTTTATTTCTGTAAAAATAAATGTCTGGCGATGGAATGACAGGCGAAACATCAATTTCATAATCTATTTTCCCAACCCTTGTAAGGGTTTCAACGATATATTTTTTTTTCAGTTCAAGTTGACGATTGTAATCAAGGTTCTGGAAAGAACATCCGCCGCATGTTCCAAAATAAGGACACTTTGGGTTGACCCTGAATTCCGAATGTTTTTTGATTCCACAATTTCTGGCATAGAAAAAATCTCGTTTATCTTTTACTATTTGAATCCAGACGTTATCACCAGGCACGGCATTGTCTACAAACACAATCTTTTCATTTTGCTTTCCTACGCCCCATCTATTGGGCAATGCGATATCGTGTATTTCTATTTCTCTCAGACCGCTGAACTGAGCCAGCATATTTTTCAATTTTTCCACGGGAAGCCCAACAACATTGTCAAAGTCGCCCTTGATTTCTTCAATGAATTCATCATTGACTTCCTGTACTGCATATCCACCGGCTTTATCATAGAATGTTTGCTTTGCAAGATATGATTTTATCTGCTGTTCATCCAATTTTTTAAATTTTACCCATGTAAGATCATAATCTGACAAAATTTTATTCTCACAGGGGTTAAAAAGACAGACACCGGTTATTACTCTGTGAAATGAATCAGAAAGAAGATGTAGATATTCAAAAGCGGTGCCATAATGGGCCGGTTTACCAAGAATTTTGTCCTCGATAACAACGATTGTGTCTGCTGCAATAATTGTGCAATTTTTATTATTTAATTTTCTGCCAACGTTTTTTGCTTTTTTTTCTGCATTCAAAATCGCAACCAATTCCGGTTCAAGAGCAGCATCAATAATTTCATCAACATCAGGAATCGCAACCTCAAAAACCGGAAAAAGTTTTTTTAGCAATTGTTTTCTTCTTTCAGATTGTGACGCAAGTACGATATCCATTTTCCACTCTGTTTGACTGTTAAATTTAAAATATTAGAATATATTATAAACCAAAGGAGGCGAAATGGTGTTGAAATACTTGAATGAAGATGAACTTTTTAAGGT
>DAONMJ010000142.1:0-3007 GCA_035392545.1 bacterium | reverse complement strand
ATGGAAGTGATAATAAATCAGTGACTGAACTCCAGCCATTTGGCATTCAAAAAAAGCGCCTCATAGAGATGCAGGCGAAACTTGATTAAAAGCAAAAAATGGGGATAATATATGTATCCCAGATTTAACCCTAACCGGAGGAAAAATATGAAAGTTGTGATTTCTTCATTGAGTGCGATTGAAATTCTTGATTCAAGGGGTAATCCCACAATAAGGGTTTTCTGCTGTTTGAGCAATGGAATAAAGGTTTCAAGTTCAGTGCCATCAGGCGCTTCAACAGGTGAAAACGAGGCAGTTGAATTGAGGGATGGAGACAAAAAACGGTATGGTGGAAAAGGGGTATTGAAGGCAGTTGAAAATGTCAATAATATCATTGCGCCGAAAATTATTGGAATTGAACCTCACAGGCAGGCAGAAATAGACCAGATTATGATTGAACTGGATGGTACACCAAATAAAGGTCATCTTGGCGCAAATGCAATACTTGGTGTTTCAATGGCAGTGGCAAAGGCGCAGGCAAAACTTTCTGGTCTTCCTCTGTATCAATATCTTGGTGGAACTGGCGCAACGCGGCTTCCTGTTCCGATGATGAATATTCTCAATGGTGGAAAACACGCTGATAATAGTGTTGATTTTCAGGAGTTTATGGTGATGCCTGTTGGAGCACCGAATTTCAAAGAAGCATTGAGATATGGTGCCGAAACATTTCACGCGCTTAAGAAAATTCTTTCAGAAAAAGGTTATTCAACAGGGGTTGGAGACGAAGGTGGTTTTGCTCCCAACCTTTCAAGCAATGATGAGGCGTGCGAGGTGATTGTTAAGGCAATAGAAAAAGCAGGATACAAACCAGGCATTGATATTGCAATTGCACTGGATCCTGCTGCGAGTTCTTTTTATGAAGATGGCATATACAATCTGTCAAAGTCAAAACAGGGCAAAAAAACTTCTGAGGAAATGATAGAACTGTATGGAAACTGGATAAAAAAATATCCCATTGTTTCTATTGAAGACGGACTTGCTGAAAATGACTGGGATGGGTTTAAGAAGATGACAGAAAAACTTGGAAATAAAATTCAGATTGTTGGTGATGACCTGTATGTCACCAACACAAAATTTGTGGAAAAGGGAATAAAGGAAAAAGCCAGCAATGCAGTGTTGATAAAGCTCAATCAGATAGGTACAGTGACAGAAACAATCCAGACAATCAATCTTTGCAGAAAGGCAGGATGGGGTTATGTCATATCTCATAGAAGCGGTGAGACAGAAGATACATTTATGGCAGATTTTTCTGTTGCAATGGCTGGCGGACAGATTAAGACAGGTTCTGCATGCAGAAGCGAAAGAATCGCAAAATACAATAGATTGCTTGAAATTGAATGGGAACTTGGCAAATCTGCTGTTTTTAGTAATCCCTTTCAACGGGATTAGTTTGGGTAAAAATTGATTTTCAAACTCAGTGCCAACCATAAAAGGGCTCTGGAAACAGCCCTTACAATGCTTGATGAACTCCTGGTTTCTATTGAAAAATGGGTTGATGGAAACCAGTATCAGTCAGTGCTATATGAAGAGAAAAATGATTTAAGTGTTTCGCAAAGAAAGGCATTGAAAAAACAAATCCTTGTTTTGAAAGCATCTCTTGAAGCCGCGAAAAAAGACCTTGGTTTAACAAAAACCACCCAATCTGCATTGAACGACATATGGAGCAGGGTTGCTTCATTCAGAGAAAATGTCATGGAACTTGGAGCAAGACACCTGAAAAGATATGGAAGTTTGCACCATGAAACAGCAGAATATATGGATAAACTATCTGAAAAACTTCTCTTACAACTTGACGGTATTCTTGAAATAATCAAAGCAGGCAGGCACTAATAATTGCAGTATCCTTTAGTACAACCAGAAAAGTGTTCACCAATCTGAAGATAATCAATCTGGCTGAAATCTTCTCCAAGGTAAAGCACCTGAAATGACTTACTTCCATAACGAAAGACAGTAATTCCTTTGCATTTCATTTTGTATGCAGAAATGAAGATATTTTTTACCATCTGGATTGTGGCATTTTCAGGCAGATTGATTGTTTTAGAAACAGCATTATCAGTATGATGCTGGAATGTTGCCTGCATGAGAAGATGAAGACGGGGGTCAATATCAAACGCTGTTTTGAATATATTTCTGATATGGCTGGGTATCTGTCTGATATTTTTGAGAGAACCTGTTTTTAAAATTTCTGCTGTGATGTCTGGTTTCAGTAATTTGAGTGTTGCTGCTTTCTTTTCCCAGACAGGATTGATTTCAAAAATACTTGAATTAGCCAGTTTTCTTCCATATGCAATCGCAAAGAAGGGCTCAATACTGCTGGAGCAACCAGCAATAATGCTGATGGTGCCTGTCGGTGCTATGGTGGTTCGTGTGCAATTTCTCAAGTATTCAAATGTATCTCTGTAGATACTTTTTTTGAAATTTGGAAAACTTCCTTTAATTTTTCCGAGATACACTGAGTATTCTAATGCAGTGGTGTTAATAAAACCCATAAGTGTTTCTGCAAGCGTCAAGCTTTTTTTACTTCCATAAGGAATTTCAAGTTCAGCCAGTAAATCAGCCCATCCCATAATGCCAAGGCCAATTTTTCTATTGGCAAGCGTCATGCGTTCTATTTCTTTGAGGGGGTACTGATTTACGTCAATCACGTTATCAAGGAACCTCACAGTCAGTTCCACAATTCGTTTTAATTTTTCCCAGTTGATAGTTCCATTTTCAACAATTTTTGTCAGATTGATTGAACCAAGATTGCAGGATTCATAATTAAGCAGGGGCTGTTCACCGCAGGGATTTGTGGCTTCAATGCTTCCTATTTCTGGTGTCGGGTTTTTTCTGTTAATCTCGTCTATAAAAATGATTCCCGGGTCTCCTGTTTCCCATGCACACTGGGATATAATGTCAAACAGTTCTCTTGCCGGTATGCTTTTTACAGCTGTTTTTGTTCTCGGGTTTACCAGTTCAAATTTTTGAT
>DAONMJ010000141.1:0-3008 GCA_035392545.1 bacterium | reverse complement strand
CAGCAGTTTGATATTCATCAAGACCTGAACCGTCCTGCAAACCTTTCCATTCTGCGCAAATTAACTGTTTCATTCCGATAAGTTCAGGATATTTTTTGAAATCAACCGGCGCATTAATTCTTGATTGGTTGTATTCTTTCAATAAATTGTGAATTTCACGCTCGTCTGTACCTGGAAGATGATTTTCCAGCAGTTTCAAGTTGATTCTGTACATTTTCAGCATATAATCCTTGTGAGATTGCGCCCAGTTTTTCGCATCATGATACCAGCATTCAGGTGTCCACATGTCTGCCCCTTTTTTGGATGACATTATACCACATGACTACTTTTTGTTTGCCAATTTTGAAAGAACTTCAACATTCAGGCATTCATACGCAACAATTTGCATAATTCCACTTGGCGGAAGTATCCTTATTGGAAGCCCTTCAACTGAAACGCAGGCATCCCCAAAGGCATAGCCCATGTCTATGTAAACGGCCACGTCTTCTGGAATATTCCAGTCAGGAAAATCAAATGGGTCGTTTTCTGCGCTGATAACAATCAATCTCTGTTTTTTCTTTTTAAAAATTTCTTTAGAATCAGGGTCAAGTCCTGTATAACCAAGCCGCACTACAAATCCACCATCAGGCGTATTTTTCAAATAATTTTCGACCTGATGAGGGATATTGCTGTGAAGGTCAGCATTGACTGCCCATTTTGCGTCTTCATATTTACCTACATATGTCCAGGGCATATGTCCCATTGATGCGATTGTAATTTTGCCTGTTTTCTTTAACTCTTTTTCAATAAGGTCATCTGCCTTTTCGATATTTGACAGTTGAGTATTTTGAAATTTCCTCACATGATACCTGATTCCATCAAGAAATGCTTTTGCAAGCGTGCCTGGTGGTATTGGATTGACAGGATATTCATCCATGAATTGTTTTTTGTACATATATTTATTTCCCCATCCTGGACCATCTTTGTAAGCATATGACTTCCACATCGCTGGGGTATGACCTTTTCTTGTAATTGCAGAGAAAATTTCAGCCACAAGCGCCCAGGCGTTTAAAGCATTTATCAGGTGATTTGTTCTTCCTGCCTTTGAACCATCAACAAGTACCACACACCTATCATCAGTGCCTGTGCCTGTGTCAAACCACACATCACATGCTCTAACCTGTTCAGCAAGTTCAGGCAAATCCTTTGGCCCAAATCCAATGACAAATCCGCCTTTTGCTTTGAATGCTTCAATTCTTTTTGCTTCATCCCTGGTGATGGGTTTTGTCTGCCAGCCAATAATAGAAACATCCATCTTTTTTTCTTCTTCAGTTCTATCCCTTTTAAATGGCCTATCAAAACCCATGTTCACCATACTGCCACTGCGACCCCACAGTTCATCCTGAAGTCCCTGATAAACAATGGGATAAAAACCAATAAGACCCCCCTTCATATGCCTTTCAGCAACGATTTCAGCAACTTCACTAATTCGAGAGAGATTTGATTCAACCATATCACAGACATCAAGCACTGCCTTACAGTACTGAGTTGCTGCATATCCTCTGTCTTCTGGTGTAAGTGTTTTCTGTGGAAGTTTAAAGTCATCGATTTTCAGTAAAGTAAATGGGTAAAGGGTTGTTGCATACAATGTACCATCCCGACATGCAATCATTGCCATGTGAACACCAAGTATTGTCAGGGTACCATCAGGAAGTTTGTGAAATCCATGTGAAAAAACCTTTGGGGTACCGTCGGGATTTTGAAACTGGTAAAACGAAGGATTCTTTACTGCAATCACTCCAAGGTCTTCCATTTTTTTCTTTTTCACATTGTATCTGACAAGATGATGGAGGTATCCAGAACCAAAACCAGTGTCATTGTCAATTCTCCACAGACAATAAATATTTCCATCAGGATGAAGACATAAAGAACCCCGCGAATCAGGATTTTTTCCTTCAATCATTTTGCCAAGATGTTTCGCTCTCACTGTATTTCCAGAACTTCCAAGGTCAATTTCATAAAGGTCCGGCCAGCTCAGCATTGTCATATAGGCAGTTTTTCCATCAGGCCCAGGAACCCAGAAGCAAATCGCGTAACCTTTGCCCTGAGGTTTGGTAAGAATTTTCCTTCCCGCAATCACCGGTCTGATTGAAATGGTGTCTTTTGCAGGGTCATAGGTTGCGATTTTAAAATCATTGGTAATTGCGTGCGCCCTTCCATTTTTATCAATAATTGTCGTTGCATAGGGTAACAGAAGCACTCCAAGGTCTCTGTACTTTTTTGTTGCTTCATCATATAACATCCAGTGCTGGTTTTCACATGTGACAACATATATCAAATGCCTTTGTTCGTCTGCAACAACATCTATTACTCCTTCGCCAGGATATGGCATTCCAAGAGATTCTGCCTTTTGAGTTCTGGGGTCATATGCCATCACATAGCCACCAGGATACTCAGAAGTATCCCCAGGACTGCGGTATCCCTGTTTGCTTCCCACGTAAATTTTTCCACTCGAGCCCACAAAATTTTTGGTATGAATTTTTGCCTGCGCAGCATAACCAGTTGCATTAAGTCCGCATACTCTGTGTGTGTCGATGACAATCTTCTGACTTTCTGTGTACGGGTCAAATTCCACAAGATAGGAATTTTCATTGTACTTTGCAGTACCAATGTATATCTTTCCATCAAGACCTTCGCAGAGAGAAAAATAACCTGATTCATTGTTGTGAGTACCAGGAAGAACATGATATGCCTTTGCATACACATACTTAAATGGTGCAGTGTGAGATTGCTGCTGACCTGTTGCGGCAAATACAGAAAGTAGTGCCAATATCCCAAAAAGAAAGATTTTCTTTTTCACTGTATCTCCCTGTATCAGTCAGATAATATAATTCACAATTTCTGGATTGTAAAGGGACACCGCCACAAAATTTGACATACATTTTTATATGTGTAAAAACAAGTACAAATTTTCAAAAGGGGGTGAAAAAAATGAAAAGAAAGGGCTTTACACTTATTGAACTTCTTGT
>DAONMJ010000140.1:0-3017 GCA_035392545.1 bacterium | reverse complement strand
ACAAGAAGTTCAATAAGTGTAAAGCCCTTTCTTTTCATTTTTTTCACCCCCTTTTAAAAATTTTTGGTTGTGTTTATTTATACACATATGAAAATGTATGTCAAATTTTGTGGCGACATCTCTTTACAATCCAGAAATTGTGAATTATATTATTTCACTAATACAGGGAGACACAGTGAAAAAGAAAATTTTTCTTTTTGGGATTTTGTCTTTATTGGTTTCTGCATTTTCTGCAACAGGTCAGCAGCAATCTCAAACTGCACCATTTCAGTATGTGTATGCAAAGGCATATCATGTTCTTCCTGGCACTCACAACAATGAATCAGGTTATTTTTCTCTCTGCGAAGGTCTTGATGGAAAGATATACATTGGTACTGCAAAGTACAATGAAAATTCTTATCTTGTGGAATTTGACCCATACACAGAAAGTCAGAAAATTGTCATCGACACACACAAAGTATGCGGACTTAATGCAACTGGCTATGCTGCGCAGGCAAAAATTCATACCAAAAATTTTGTGGGTGCGAGTGGAAAAATTTACGTGGGAAGCAAACAGGGATACCGCAGTCCAGGAGATACTTCTGAGTATCCTGGTGGCTATGTGATGGTATATGACCCCAGAACACAAAAAGCAGAATCTCTCGGAATGCCATATCCAGGTGAAGGAGTGATAGATGTCGTTGCAGACGAGCAAAGGCATCTGATATATGTTGTCACATGTGAAAACCAGCATTGGATGCTGTACGATGAAGGAACAAAAAAGTACAGAGAACTTGGAGTGCTTCTGTTACCCTATGCAACGACAATCATTGATAAAAATGGAAAGGCGCACGCAATTACCAATGATTTTAAAATCGCAACATATGACCCTGCAAAAGACACCCTTTCCATCAGACCCATCATTGTAGGAAGGAAAATTCTTACCAAACCTCATGGCAAAGGTTATGCGATTTGCTTCTGGGTGCTTGCTGGTGATGGTAAAACCGCCTATATGACAATGCTGAGCTGGCCTGACCTTTATGCAATAGACCTTGGAAGTAAAGGAAAAACAGTCAAAGCACAATACCTCGGCAAAATGATTGAAGGGAAAAATCCTGATTCGCGGGGTTCTTTGTGTCTTCATCCTGATGGAAACATTTATTGCCTATGGAGAATTGACAATGATACTGGTTTTGGTTCTGGATATCTCCATCATCTTGTGAGATACAATGTGAAAAAGAAAAAAATGGAAGATTGCGGAGTGATTGCAGTGAAAAATCCTTCGTTTTATCAGTTTCAAAATCCCGACGGCACACCAAAAGTTTTTTCACATGGATTTCACAAACTTCCTGATGGCTCGTTAACAATACTTCATGTTCACATGGCAATGATTGCGTGTCGCGATGGAACATTATATGCAACAACCCTTTACCCATTTACTTTACTAAAGATCGATGATTTTAAGCTTCCACAGAAGGCACTTACACCAAAAGACAAAGGATATGCAGCAACCCAGTACTGTAAATCAGTGCTTGATGCCTGTGACATGGTTGAGTCAAAGATCTCCCGCATTACCGAAATTGCTGAAATTGTTGCTGAAAGACATATGAAAGGGGGTCTTATTGGTTTTTATCCTATCGTGTATCAGGGACTTCAGGATGAACTGTGGGGTCGTAGTGGTAGTATGGTCAACATGGGTTTTGATAGACCATTTAAAAAGGATAGAACCGAAGATGAAAAAAAGATGGATGTTTCTATCATTGGCTGGCAGACAAAACCCATTACCAGGGATGAAGCAAAAAGAATTGAAGCATTTAAAGCAAAAGGCGGATTTGTCATTGGTTTTGGACCAAAGAACCTACCTGAACTTGCTGAACAGATTAAAGTATGTGATGTGTGGTTTGACACAGGCACAGGTACTGATGACAGGTGTGTGGTGCTTGTTGATGGCTCAAAGGCAGGAAGAACAAATCACCTGATAAATGCCCTAAACGCCTGGGCGCTTGTGGCTGAAATTTTCTCTGCCATCACAAGAAAGGGTCATACTCCAGCAATGTGGAAGTCCTATGCTTACAAAGATGGCCCAGAATGGGGAAACAAGTATGTATACAAAAAACAATTCATGGATGAATACCCTGTCAGTCCAATACCTCCAGGCATGCTTGCAAAAGCATTTCTTGATGGAATCAGGTATCATGTAAGAAAATTTCAAAATACCCAACTGCCAAATATCGAAAAGGCAGTTGACCTTATTGAAAAAGAGTTGAAGAAAGCAGGCAAAATTACAATTGCATCAATGGGACATATGCCCTGGACATATGTGGGCAAATATGAAGACGCACAATGGGCTGTCAATGCTGATCTCCACAGCAATATCCCTCATCAGGTTGAAAATTATTTAAAAAATATGCCTGATGGTGGTCTTGTAGTGCGGCTTGGTTATACAGGACTTGACCCTGATTCCAAGGAAATTTTTAAAAAGAAAAAACAGAGATTGATTGTTATCAGCGCAGAAAACGACCCATTTGATTTTCCTGACTGGAATATACCAGGGGACGTCTGCGTTTACATAGACATGGGCTATGCCTTTGGAGATGCCTGCGTTTCAGTTGAAGGACTTCCAATAAGAATACTTCCGCCAAGTGGAATTATGCAGATTGTTGCGTATGAATGCCTGAATGTTGAAGTTCTTTCAAGATTGGCAAACAAAAAGTAGTTATGTGGTATAATGTCATCCAAAAAAGGAGTAAACATGTGGACACCCGAATATTGGTACAATGAGGCAAAAAACTGGGCGCAATCTCACAGGGATTATATGCTGAAAATGTACAAGCTCAACTTAAACTTGCTCAAAAACCATCTTCCGGGCACAGACGAGCATGAAATTCACAGTTTATTGAAAGAATACAACCAATCAAGAATAAATGCGCCAGTTGATTTCAAAAAATATCCTGAACTTATTGGAATGAAACAGTTAATTTGTGCAGAATGGAAAGGTTTGCAGGACGGTTCAGGTCTTGATGAATATCAAACTGCTG
>DAONMJ010000139.1:0-3036 GCA_035392545.1 bacterium | reverse complement strand
GATCGCACTTCTTGATGCAGCAAAACTTTATGAGGAAGATGCTGAGAAAAAAAGAATGAGACACTTACTGAGCGGGAAAAAGGTGGACCATCCAGTGGTGCCTCTTTATATGCAGGATGATGCATATAATGTTTTTGATCTTTTTCGTGACATTCCGTGCAATCAGGAGTTTGAAATAGCAGATGGGTACACACTAATCTGCCATAATGCAGGTCATATACTTGGTTCTGCGATATTTGAGTTCATAGAGAAAAA
This sequence comes from bacterium, assembly GCA_035392545.1. GTDB lineage: Bacteria > Ratteibacteria > UBA8468 > B48-G9 > DTJG01 > DTJG01. Next base: position 2,781 of record DAONMJ010000139.1, on the reverse strand, counting down.
AACAGGCAAAAACCTTGTTTTTACAGGAGACCTTGGAAGACCCAATAGACCACTTCTTCCAGAACCAGAGCGACTTGAAAAAATTGATTATCTTGTGATGGAGTCCACATATGGAGACAGGGTCCACGAGTCCGATGAGATTGCCTACGAAACAGTTGCTCGTACCATTACTGAAACTGCAGAAAAATCCGGCAATATTGTGGTGCCGAGTTTTGCCATTGAAAGAACCCAGGAACTTTTGTATTGTCTGAAAAAATTGCTTGCTGAAAATCGAATTCCGCATCTGATTACTTTTATTGATAGTCCGATGGCAATAAAGGTGACAGAAGTATTTAAAAGATATCCTGAATTTTTACGAAAAACCATCAATGACATGGTAAACAATGATGATAGTCCTTTTGAAATGGAATTGCTTCATCCCACTGAAACAGTTGATCAATCAAAATCGATTAATCATGTCAGGGGGTCTGTGATTATCATTGCAGGTTCAGGTATGTGCACTGGTGGTAGAATAAAACATCACCTTGTAACCAATATCAGTAGGCCTGAAAGCGCCATCATGTTTGTTGGATATCAGGCAACAGGAACCCTCGGCAGGGAAATCATAAGCGGCAAAAAGCAGGTAAGAATTCTTGGTGAATATAGGCAGATAAGGGCAAACATTGTGCAGGTGAATGGTTTTTCTTCTCATGCTGATCAGAATGAGATACTGTGGTGGCTGGAGCGTCTTGAAAAGCCGCCGATTAATACCTTTCTTGTTCATGGTGAGGAACCTTCAATGATAAAATTGAAAGATGTTCTCATGGAGAGAAAATCCATCAAAGCAAATATTGCAGAATATCAAACATCAGTGAGGTTAGAATGAAGATTCTTTTAACAGGATGTGCAGGTTTTATTGGCTGGCATACAGCAAAGACAGCGCTGAACTCAGGATATGAAGTTTTTGGTATAGATGATATCAATGACTATTATGATGTGAGATTGAAACAGTGGCGTCTTGATGACCTGAAAAAAATGAAAAATTTTACCTTTCAACAGGTTGATATCAGGGAGCAACAAAAACTTGAAAACATTGTTTCAACATTTGCTCCAGATGCAATCATCAATCTTGCAGCAAGGGCTGGGGTGCGGGCAAGCATTGAAAATCCACATATTTATTTTGAAACAAATGCACTGGGCAATCTTAATCTTCTTGCCCTTGCACAAAAATATGGTATAAAAAAATTTATCCTTGCTTCAACTTCTTCTCTTTATGCAGGTCAAAAAATGCCGTTTTCAGAGTCATTGCCTGTCAATACGCCAATTTCTCCATATGCTGCTTCGAAAAAATCAGCAGAAGTAACATGTTATACCTACCATTATCTTTATGGAATTGATGTTACAGTTTTCAGATATTTTACTGTTTATGGACCTGCTGGCAGACCAGATTTGAGCATTTTCAAGTTCATTAAATTGATCAATGAAGATAATCCCATCACAGTGTTTGGTGATGGTAATCAAAGCAGAGATTTTACCTTTGTTTCTGATATCGCAAGGGGAACATTGCTGGGTTTAAAACAGATTGGTTTTGAAGTTATTAATCTTGGAGGGAATCATCCTTATACCATCAATGAAACAATATCATTGATAGAAAAGTATCTCGGGAAAAAAGCAAAAATGATTTACAAACCATTTCCCCAGTGTGATATTCCAGCAACCTGGGCTGATGTATCAAAGGCAGAAAAAATTCTGGGCTGGAAACCAGAAATTTCTTTAGAGCAGGGTATCAAACAAACAATTGATTGGTGTCTTGAAAACTGGGATCTCGTTAAAAACATTGTGTTGAAGGACTGAACAGATTAACGCGGAGGATATTATGGGATTTGCAGTGAAAAACGGGCAGAAAATTTTGTGCATTGGAGACAGTATCACTGATTGTGGAAGAAGAACAGAATTTGCACCCCTTGGCAATGGCTATGTGAAATATTTCAATGATTTGTTGATTGCAAAATATCCTGAAAGGAAAATTACCGTTATCAACAAAGGAATCAGTGGAAACACGATTATTGATTTACAGAACAGGTGGATTGATGATGTGATTTACCACAAACCCGATTGGCTCACGATACTCATAGGTATTAATGACCTTCATCATGTGCTGAGAAAAAGTCCTGACTGGCAGGAGTGCGTGGTTGAGAAATTTGAAGAGCGTTATTCTGAAATTCTTTCAAGAACAAAAAAAGAATTAAATTGTGGCATTGTTCTTCTTGAACCCTTTTATATTAGCAGGGACAATGCTGACCAGTGGAGGGCAACAGTATTGAAAGAACTGAAAAAGTATGTCAATGTTGTGAGAAAAATGGCAGAGAAATTTGATACAAAAATTATTAAACTCCAGGAAATTTTCCAGAATCAATTGAAATATAGAGATAGTGAAACATTCTGTCCTGAACCTGTTCATCCAAATGCCACAGGACATATTGTGATAGCCACAAACCTTTTTGATGCTTTTTCATCCTGACAGTTATTTTTTTAATATGATGCTGAATAGTTTGAAAGGGAATCCTGTTGAGACTGTGTTCAGACAAATGTTCTTTTGCATTATCTGTACTGCCCCCCATTTGTCAAGAGCAAAATAAGGGAGAATTCAGGGTCCTGGTTAAAGGTGATTGTTTTATCTCTTTTTGTTCAAATTCCACTGGTGTCATATATCCTAATGATGAATGCGGATAATCCTGGTTATACCTGTTAATCCATGCCACCAGTTCTTCCCGGAATTCATAGGGACTTGTCCACTCTCTT
>DAONMJ010000138.1:0-3042 GCA_035392545.1 bacterium | reverse complement strand
AGTTTGGAAGAAACTCAAGGTCTGTAAGCATTTTGTAAAATTTTTCCTGATAAACTGCCTTTTCAGAACCTTTTTCAGCAGATGCAACATATCTTGCGACTCTTTCGAACATCTGTTCAGGCGTTTCAATAATTTCCCCGGAGTCATTCTTCAAAAGGTATCTCTGTTTCAGAATACTGATGGCATTGATGGAAAGTTTTAATCTGTCTTCAACACCAATGATTTTTTTACTTTCTCGGAGCTGTCTTCGTTTGTCCCGGTAAAGGATATATGCCCGTGCGACATCAGGAAAATTATTCCTCATTAATGTTTCTTCAACGATATCCTGAATGTGTTCAACAGACACACTGGTATGATTTTCTTTCTGAAGGGTTTTAACCACCTGTTTACACAGGTTTTGTGCAAGCAAAAAATCATCTTTTTTTCTGGCTTTAAGGGCTTTATAAATAGCAATGGTAATCTTTTCTTCAGCAAACTTCTCAATCTGTCCATTTCTTTTTTTTACTGATGTGATTTTCATATTAGCAATTCCTCCTGTTTCATTTTACTATGTCCGGGGAAAAAATAAAGTTTTATTCCACAGTGACAGTTTTTGCTAAATTTCTTGGTCTGTCAACAGGAAGGTTTTTTTCAAGCGCAAGGAAATACGAAAGAAGTTGAAATGGAATGACTGAACAAATAGGAGAAAGTTTTTTTGAGTCAGGTATACATATTACGTTATCGCAGATTTGTTTGATGTCCTGATTATTTTCTGTTGTGATCACAAATGTTTTTCCTCCCCGGGCTTTAATTTCTTCAATATTGTTCAATGTTTTTTCATAAGTTTCATCCATGGGAGCAATAAAAAATACAGGTGTTGTTTCAGAAATTAATGCAATAGGACCATGCTTCATTTCTGCAGATGATAATCCTTCTGCATGAACACCTGATACTTCTTTAAGTTTTAGGGCTGCTTCAAGAGCAACTGGATAATTTATTCCTCTTCCAAGTATAAAGATGGTATGAGAATCTTTGAGGAATTTGCTGATATTTTTCAGTTGAGAAGCAAGAGAAAAAATTTTTTCTGAAACACCGGATAATTTCAAAACGTCCACAATCATTTCATTCTTTTTTTCGGCTGAAATGGCACGTCTTGAAAATGCCGCGATCAAACTGATAACATACAGACAAACGACCTGTGCAGTGAATGACTTGGTGGCAGCCACACTTATTTCTGGACCTGCCAGCATCAAAATGTGATGAGAGGTGAGTCTTGTGAGAAGAGAATTTTCTACGTTGGTTATTGCCAGGGTTTCAGCAGTGTCAAATTTTTTAACGGCAGATACTGTATCTCTGGTTTCACCTGATTGAGACAGCGCAATAACAAGTGTATTTTTCTTATTGTACATTCTGCAGGAAGATAATTCTGAGGCAAGTTCAACATTTGTGTCAATCAATGCGATTGTTTCAAAATAATACCTGCCGATAAGTGCGGCATGATAGGAGCTACCACATCCAGTAATCAGAATTTTGTTTATCCCTTCAAAAAAATTGTTACCTGTTCGCTCAAAAAAAGAAATAACACTCCGAAGCGAAGAAACAACTACACTTGATTGTTCCAGTATTTCTTTTATGAAAAAGTGCTGGGTTTCATTATTGCTATTTTTTAAGTAAGAAACATTTTTCAATGACCTTTCATTTCCTTTGTTATCGTACAGCAGAATGTGGTCCGGAGAAACTACTCCCCATTCGCCGTCATTGACAGCAAAGACAGAGGTTGCTTCTTCAGGAAGTCCAACAGGGTCAGAAATGAGACATGTTCCTTCGTTATGTTTATAAACAAGTAAACTTGAATTTTTTTGAGTAAAGAAAATACGATTGTCATGGGTGAAAATAGTCACAACTGCAAAACTCCCTCTTATTTTCTTAATCGTGTCAAAAAATGCCTGTTCATCTGTTTTTCCTTCCATGAGAAAATGCTCGATCAAATGCGGGATGACTTCTGTATCAGTGGCACTTATAAAATTGTGCTTATTGAGGAGAAGGGATTTCTTTAATTCCTGGTAATTTTCAATAATTCCGTTGTGGACGACTGCAATACGGTTTACACAATCAACATGTGGATGAGCATTTTCCACGCTTACCTTTCCGTGTGTTGCCCACCTGGTATGACCTATACAGATAACAGGACAGGTTTTGTCCTTGTCTATTGTTAACTCTTTGCAAAGTTTATTGATTCCTCCGACAGTTTTTACCACACAGAGTACCTTTTCATTTGTAAACGCAATACCACAGGAATCGTATCCCCTGTGTTCAAGTCGTTTAAGTGATCTGATAACCTTTGATATTGCTTCCTGTTTTCCTGTGTAACCAGCGATTCCGCACATAGTATTAATCGTTAATCGACATACTTGCAAACTCTTTTTTGGAGAACGGGTTTTTTATTCGGACTTATGGTCGAAGCGCCGAAACAATTCTTGCAAATGAGAGAATCGTCTTCAGGGTAAAAAGCAAAAACTTCATCAAGACAGACCGCCTTCCCACACATTGAACACTTCAGATTTCTTTTCATGCTACCTCCTTACAGAATTTTTACGTTGATTCCAAGGTTTTGTAATTTTGAAATTTCTTTTTCAAATAATTCCTGCGTTTCCTGGGGTTTTGTGGTAATCAGAAGATACCTTCTTCCTTTTTTGATATCAATCCGGATCATCCTTGAGGATCTCGTCAGGTATGTTTCTGTTTTCCCTATCTTTGAACCGTCGGCGACAACAATAATTTCGTTGGTCCTTTTGATTAAACTATCAACCTGGTGTTGTGTTGAGATATTATCAGCGCTCATTCCTTTACTGCTGATCGCAGGAGAGCCAATAATGATTTTTGGTATTTCTGACACAGGTAGTGTCAGGTTGATGATAGACATATTTTTGCTTGAGAACTCTCCAGAGACAATTCCTACGAAATTAAACGTGAAAAATCTTTCATATTTTGTCAGCAGGGTATTGATGAGACCAATGTTGTTTGTCCAGATTTTTAACGAATAATTTGCACAGCATTTCGCAA
>DAONMJ010000137.1:0-3123 GCA_035392545.1 bacterium | reverse complement strand
CATTATCAAATATTTTCATGCAAAGATATCTCATCCTGTATTCTGGATTTTTTGTAACAAGACCTCCTGCAGCTCCTGATGGCCATCTATCTTCGTCATATAGATAAGCAAGCATCCCGAGTTTTTCTGCTTCATCAGCACAGGCATTGATACATTCAAACCATTCCTTTGAAAGATATGCTGTATCAAGACCCACTCTGGAGTGCATAAAAAATCCTCCAAGACCCATTTGATACATAATCCTGATCTGTCTTGTTAATTCTTCTGGTTCAAGTTTTCCATTCCACGCCCAGAAAGGGGCACCTCGATAAACACTACCAGGGGATTTGAATTCCTCGAGCATTTTTTCTATTTTCTTATCCATAATGCCTTCCTTGTTATTTAAAAATTTTGTATTTGCGATTTGAAAAAATCATATAATATGGTTATGTTTTAGTCAACAGGAACTGATCTATGATGTTAGAAAGGAAAAATTTTTGACATATACTGTTGAAAAGTGTACAATAACAGCACCAACCTAACAAACACCTGAAAAGGAGGAATTATGAGAGTTGCGATTAATGGTTTTGGGAGAATTGGAAGATTGGTATTGAGAGCCGCGATTGAAAAAGGAATGGAGGGTTTTGAAATAGTAGCATTTAATGATATAGCCGATGTTAAAACAAATGCGCATCTTTTTAAGTATGATTCAAACTATGGAATTTTTCAGGGCAGTGTTGAAGTAAGAGAAAAAGAAATTGTAATTAACGGAAAACCATACAGGGTTCTCGTTGAGAAAGATCCAAAAAACCTTCCCTGGAAGGATTTGAAGGTAGATGTAGTTGTTGAATCAACTGGACTTTTTACAGAAGCAGAAAAGGCAAAGGCGCACATTGAAGCAGGTGCAAAAAAGGTTGTTATCACTGCTCCCGCAAAGGGCGAGGATGTGATGATTGTGATCGGAGTTAATGACTCCATGTATGACCCATCAAGACACAACATTATCTCAAATGCATCCTGCACAACAAATTGTCTTGCTCCAATGGTAAAGGTTCTTGATGATTCATTCGGTGTTGTCAAAGGGCTGATGACGACCATTCATGCGTATACAAACGATCAGAGAATTCTTGACCTTCCCCACAAAGACCTTCGAAGGGCGAGAGCAGCGGCTTTATCAATGATTCCAACTACAACCGGGGCTGCGAAAGCAATAGGGAAAGTGATTCCAAAGTTAAACGGGAAACTGAATGGTATTGCAATAAGAGTTCCCACACCCACAGTGTCAATAGTTGATTTTGTTGCTCAACTCGAGAAAAAGGTTGATGATAAAACAGTGAACGAGGCATTCAAAAAGGCATCAGAAACATCATTGAAAGGAATTCTGCAGTATTGTGACGAACCACTTGTTTCAAGGGATTTTGTCAGGAACGAACACTCCTGCATTTTTGATGCTCTATCCACATATATAATTGATGGCGACATGGTGAAGGTTTTCGGCTGGTATGACAACGAGTGGGGATACAGTTGCAGGATTGTAGACCTATTGAAACTCATAGCCAGAAAGGGTTGAGTTTTCCGGGAGGAAACAATGGAACTGATAACAGTTAAGGACAAGGATTATTCAGGAAAGCGTGTGTTTGTCCGGGTCGATTTTAATGTTCCTCTTGATAAAAATTTAAACATTACAGACGATACAAGAATCAGGGCTTCGCTGGATACAATCAATTATTTATTAAGCCAGAATGCGATTGTAATTTGTTCTTCCCATCTGGGAAGGCCAAAGGGAAAGCCAGTTCTTGAAATGAGTCTTGAACCTGTGGCAAAGCGGCTTTCTGAACTGACCGGCAAGCAGGTAAAATTTGCAAAGGATTGTATAGGAACAGAGGCAAAAAAGGTAGTTGATTCTGCAAAGCCAGGGGACATTATTTTGCTTGAAAATTTGAGATTTCATCCTGAAGAAGAGGAAAACGATGAGACATTTGCAAAAGAACTGGCAGGACTTGCGGATTGCTATGTCAACGATGCTTTTGGTTCATCCCATCGTGCACACGCATCAATTGTTGGTATCACAAAATTTCTCCAGGATAAGGCAGCAGGTTTCTTAATCGAAAAAGAAGTCAATGCATTAAGCAAACTTCTCGAAAATCCTGAAAGACCTTTCTTATTGATTATAGGTGGAGCAAAGGTTGCTGACAAAATAGGGATGATCAGGAATTTGCTTGACAGGGTGGACACCATTATTACTGGTGGAGTGATGGCTTATACCTTTATCAGGGCGAATAATTGGGAAACAGGAAACTCAAAGGTCGAAATTGATGCAATTCCTCTTGCAAAAGAGATTTATAAGGAATTGAGGAAACGGCATCTTGAATTCCATACTCCCCTTGACCACGTTGTTGCTGACAAAATAGCAGAAGATGCTCACTATTTTACAACTGAAAGGGGCACTGTTCCAATTGGCTGGACTGGTGTGGACATAGGACCACAGGCAATTGAAGAGTATGTTGATTGCATCAGAAGGGCAAGGACAATATTCTGGAACGGACCGATGGGTGTTTTTGAAATCGAAGCATTTGCAAAAGGAACTATTGAAATCGCAAAAGCTATTGCAGCGACGAATGCGTTTTCTGTTGTCGGTGGAGGTGATTCAATCGCAGCAATAAATAAAGCCGGAGTTGCAGACAAGATTTCTCACATCTGTACAGGTGGCGGAGCATCTCTTGAATTTCTTGAAGGAAAGGGGCTACCGGGTATAGACGTTCTTAAAAAGTGAGGAGACATTGATAAAACCACTTATTGCGGGCAACTGGAAAATGTACAAAACGCCTTCAGAAGCAGAACTATTTGCTCTGGAGTTGAAAAAAATTCCACAACAAAATGATAGGGATGTTCTTGTTTGCGTACCGTTTCCTGCACTGGTGGGCGTAAGTAGAATCCTGAAAGATTCTGGAATTTTTGTTGGAGCGCAAAATGTTTATCCCGCAAAAGAGGGTGCCTTTACCGGTGAGGTGAGTCCATTAATGATAAAGGATGCTGGAGCATCTTTTGTCATTTGCGGACATTCAGAACGAAGGCAGATTTTTGAGGAAACAGACCAGTTTATATCAGAAAAGGTTAAAATTGTCGTTGATTGCGGGATGACAC
>DAONMJ010000136.1:0-3146 GCA_035392545.1 bacterium | reverse complement strand
AGCGAAAATTTTTACTTTCGCAATTCGAGGATTTTTTCAGCGATTTTATCCCTGTACTCATAGACAAGTTGAGCGTTTTCGTTGTCCTGAGTGATATTTTTTAAACATTCTTCAATTAATTGCTCTGCTTCCTTTTTCTTTTTCTCGTTTTTTGACTTTTTTATTTCCTGTTTCAAATCTTCTATGTACTTCACATCATTCATCCCTTCTCTCATTGCTTCCCATCTGTATGAAGTGATTGGTTTTTCTCCTGGATAAACTACCATGTATGGATCGTTCTTCCATAAATTGTACCCATAAAATCCATACCCGGTTATACCCAATCTATATGCTCCGATTGGCTGCAATCTGTACCTTTTGTACGCCATGATTTCCTGGTTTCCTCGTGTGAGAACATTGTAAGACCATATTTCTTTGCCTGTACCCTTCATAAATTCAAAATTTTTATCAAACTGTTCCTTTGAAGCCCATCCGCTTGACCAGTAATTTTCATAAGAAACAGCAGGACACCATATATCAATGTATGGAGCAATTTCCTTTACAGGCAATCCTTCCTTTGCTTCAAAAAAACCACCTGGCACGACAGTCACAAATATCCGTGCTTTTTTGTCAACCTGCTTGATGAGTGAATAAATTTTCAAAGCATCAGGCACAGTTTTTGTTCCTATTTCATCGTAGGGATAGAACGCAAACTGGCTGTAATCAAGCCCAATTTCCTTGAGATGCTTTATGATGCTTTTTATCCATTCCCTATAAAATTTTTCCCAATTTTCTGAACCATATTTTACTGTTTCCTTTTGCTGGTCTATCCTGAATTCTTCAGTGTGGGAACCCATATTGACAAGATACTGATACTCTTTTGTCCTGTAAGGAATACCTGCGTCAAATCTTGTAAAATCCTCTTTGACAATCCTACCATCTGCATCAAAAATCAACTGTGGTTTTTCATACGATGTCAGGTGAAAAACATTTACTCCGTGTTCAGCCATATCTCTGTGGTAATTTACCCAGTTTTCTGGCGTGCCGATCATTTTTTCTCTGACAGGACCTCCTGGTACAAGGTCCCATACGGTTAGTTTCAAAGGATTTGTCTTTGCCAGTTCAATTGGATAGATTTTCACAACCATTTTTATTTTTTTTGTTTGGCCTTTCTCAAACTGTAGAACAATATCTCCTTCATACTCGCCGTCTTTTAATTCAAAAGTATCCAGACTTATCCAGACAATGCCTGTCATGCCCTGGCCAATGATAAACTCCTGTTTTTCTGGCATTTTGTCTGGCATTCTTCCTGTGTCGAACTCCAGTTCCATGATTTTCAGTTTTTCCTGCGGTATTACAGTACCTTTTATCCTATCTTTTAACTCTGGTGCTATGACCTTGAACTTCAATTGTTCTCTATCAGAATTCGTAATCAGGATATTAGTTCCGACAACCTCGTTGATGCATGCTTTTATTTCTACTCTATCTGTTTTATTTTTTTCAGGAGCATTTTCTTCAACGGGAAATTTGCTGTACGGTGTTTTATACCAGACGGTATATTGTGCATCTGTCTTATACCTTGAATTTGCCACAGGGATTCTCTTGATTTCTTCTCCATAAACGTATGAAAAAATGTTCGAGGCGTAAACTTCGCCTCTTGTTGCGTGTGCAAAGATATTATTAACAGCATTAAATATCACCCTTCCTTTTCCACATACATTTTCCTGAATTATCATTACCGCATATTTAGGGTCTGCTGATGCACGAAGTGGCGCTAACTGATTTTCTGCCCAGGATACATAGGTGCCGCACCATTTCAGTTTTTCTGCTGGTTCAAGTTTATAAGGAAAATTGACCAGGGGATGATTTTTTTCCTTTTCAACATCAGAAATCACTGGATAAATTTGTTCTCCTGGGATTCCCTGAATGCCACCTGGTTTTGGTATTGTTACTCCAATTTCTGTCAGAAAACTCAATGTATCCTTTTCCATTGGTGCGCCCATATCAAAAATTATTGTTCCACCATTTTCAAGGAAATTTTTCACAGCGTCCCTGTAGGATTGATTGCCAAAAATCATATCTTTTTTAGGACCGATGCTGTTTCTTGATTGTCCGAAATAAAGAAGTTTCGAGTTTTTAATGTCCTGAATAAATTTGTCTGTCAGGTTGGTTGGGAAATTCACTCTTTCTGGCGGAATATAATACCTGAATTCAGTGATTTTGTACTCCTCAAGTGGAAACGAAGGAAAATCCCACCATCCTGTCGCATTGCATATCACTGCTGATTTTGCAAATGCTATGCCGCACATCACAAATACCAGCCCAAAAGCAAATCTAATTTTTTTCATCTTTCCTCCTGTCCATGCCTTCCAGAATTTTGCCTCCAATATCGTTTCCATTCACGCTGAGAATACATTGGACATCTCGGTCAATCATTCTTTCCCATTTTTCAGGATTAAATTTCAAAATCATTGTTGAGTCCTTTGAAATTTCCATAACATCTTCCCTTTTTTTGACATCAAAACGTATGCACCGGATTTCGTTGCAGAAAGACCTGATTTTGCTTGAATCGATATCATCTTTTCCTACAATGTAAAAACCGATTTCACCTGTCCCTGTTTCCATTTTTCTGTCAGAATGAACAACTGTCAATCTTAATACATTATATTTATTACCATCATCTATCAGGTAAATTTCAGGGTTTTTTCCGTACAGGTCAGTAGCATAAAAAATCCTGATGCCTATTGCGGCAGATTGATATCGTACAATTAAAACCTGGTTAATTGTCAATGTGATTGATTCGCGGTTTTTTAATTCAATTTTTTCCCCATCCAGAAAAATTTCGCAGGCAGGAAAAACAAAATGAGTAAAAAAACCTTTCACATCAGGAGCCAATCTTGGTATAGAAGGGTCGTCTGCCTTTATAGTTGAATACATCACAATTTCTTCTCTGTTTTGATTTGCGGTAATGAACGGTACAAGGTGAAGACATACTTCGTGTTCAAATCCAGCCCATGGCTGTTTTTCTGGTTTTTCTGCGTAGGGGTCGTTTCTTGCGTCAAAAACAACATATCCATTTGGCAATGTGTCCGAAGTAAAAAGAAAAACAAGGGGTTTATCCAGCGGACTATAACAGAAACCGCAACAACCTATGCTGAATCCTTTTC
>DAONMJ010000135.1:0-3245 GCA_035392545.1 bacterium | reverse complement strand
CTGTCACAGGAAAAGAAATGTACTGGTCCATACTCATTCTTGTTCCACGGACAGTTCCTACCTTTAATGCCTTTGTCACAATACCATTTTCATGTCTTGCTGTGATTGTCCTTTCGTCTTCTTCAATCACCTGATATTCAAAATGAGGAATCATTCCGATATTGATCGGAGCAAAAGCCCTTCTGTCGATTTTGAAATATGGCTCACCTTCAAACCAGCTGAAATACAGAGCATCCTGAGGTAGTCCCTGTTGAAACCACTCTTGAATGGTTTGTCCCCACAGACCAAGTTCATAATTTGGTACCCTGTCAACCTTTTTGGATTCCATTACCGAGCAAAACCGCTGTCTATCTGTCATCTTCCTCCTTTCTTAAAGAAGTTTAATGCGATTGTTCAATCTTTTCATTTTTTCTGAAATGACATTATTAACAAAAATTTGAGCATTTTTTCTGATTTTTTCAAGGACTTCAGGTTTGAAAAGATTAATCCACTCCTGTGGAATTGAAACTGCTCCACTTAGTGCGCCAGAAAGCATGGCTGCTCTTCCAGCAATTGTGTCTGAATCCCTTCCGATATTTGTACCACCTATTGCTGCCTGCCTGACATCTCCTTTTGCGATATAAAACATGGCAAGCGCTATTCCAAGAAGTTCAAGGGGGTCTATTGGATGATAGAACAGGCATTTTTCCCTGAGTTCTTTTCTCACAGCAAGCACATCAGTATATTTTGACGCAATCTCCAGGCATTTTTCAAGATATTCCCTGCAACTTCTTACATCCCTTTTATCAAATGTGTTCAGTTTTTCATCTGGTGCTGCCTTCACTGCAACATTGCAGACGCTATCAACTGTTGCATCTGGTGTCAGGGCTTCTGAAACTGCTGCAACAAGAATTTCTGCGGCAATAACATCAAGTCCTCTCTGGTACATGTATGAAATGGCACGAGCATCAATTCTTGCGTATTCACTATCTCCAATATGATACATACCAACTGGTTCCATACACATTACAGTGGAACCAGTAACAACATTCCAGTGACCTGTAATTCTCGGGTCCCATCCTGACATGATTAAGTTGTATGCATTTCCCATACACAAAGGATAAAAATGGTCACGATTCAATTTATTTTTCCATGTTTCACCAAAATGCCTTGCCATGACAGGCGTACCATTTCTTTCAATGTAGGTTTCTACCAGTAACATTGCCATCTGGTTATCATCTTCTGATTCAAGCCGTCTGGGGTCAAGCACAGTTTTGATTCCACCCGGGTATTTTTTGTCTATTTCCCAGTCAAACCAGCACTCAACCGGTGAGCCCATTGCATTGCCTATGGCACCAGCAAGGATGCAACCATAAATTTTGTCAAAAAGTTTTGTGTTGTTATCATCAGTTTTTTGATCTTTCAATGTTTCGATGGTATTAATGATTGTTTTTTCCTTTTTTAATCTTTTTTCAACAACATCCAGAATTCCGAACCAGTGTGAGATCTGTGGTATTGCCCACTTTAGCCATTTTTCAGGAAACACCTGGCATCCATAAAGGGCTCCTGAAATTGCCCCTGCAATCACACCAGTGACAGGGCTTCCTGTATTTGGTGCAAAAATTTGAAGGGAAAGGAATTTTTCAGGAAATTGCGCATATTTTTTCACAAGTGGCAAAACGAATTCAAGGGTATTGAATGTAACCCTTTCAGTGTTATTCCCACCATTGTAATACCACCATTTCAAAAATTCTTCTTCATTACCCATTGCCATACTCATGGCTACTCTTATTTTCTTATTCATCTGATAAAACACATCCCTTGCATTTTTGTGGCCAATCTTCATTACAATTTCAATTATCTCATCAACTGACAGATCTGGATCCAGACATGCGGCAATTGTTGCTGCACACAATCCTGCCCAGTCAGCACCTGTTCTGCACTGAACAACAGATGCCAGTTCAACTCCATCAACATAGGCATATTCTGGGTCTGTTGCATGATAAATACCAACAGCAGGCATTGCCGCACATATGTTTGCTGATGGAACAACACCAAGACCTGAAACACGCGGATGCATGCCTTCCTTTAATACTTCCTGTATTGTATGGATATCATCCCAGTTGAATACAGGTGATGCAAGACCCTCATCGTTCTTTACCAGAAGGGCAAATTCTTCAGGAATGACCCTGTGCTGGTATTTCAGATATGCCCTTACACCGATGTCAATAAATGGTGTCACCTTTCTGAATGTTATTCTTTTTTCCTGTTCCTGATATTGAAAAATCGGTTCAAGTTGCCTGGAAAACATCTCCTGTGGTTTTTCAATTTTCACAAGGTCTGGCTTTGCAAATCTTAAAAAGCCAAGTTCTGCACCAATGTATGAGCCGACGAGACATCCTTTTATCCTATCTTCAATGATTTTGTTCATTTTTTCCCCTCTTCAAAGTCAGAAAGGTCAAAATATTTCAATATTCCTGGTATCACGATACTTCTTACATTGTACTGGTTATAATACCTGTTTTCAACAATTTCAGCAAAATTTTTCATGCTGTTTTCAATTTCAACCTTTCTGATTCTTTTGTCAATGATTGCTGCAAGCCGACCATAAATTCCAGTATATCCACAGGCATAACAGGTAATTTGATTTTTATCAAGATAGTGCCAGTTCTCAATCATATCGCACGCCCTTATTACATCGTACACCCTCATTGCTGCGATACTATCGTCAAGCCATAGAAGGTCGTCATTAAACTTATGAATGGTTCCCCTTGGTTCAAGAAGCGTCCTTCCGCCAATCGGGTTTGGAGAGATAGAACCCATTCCAGAAACATCACAGACCATCACAGCATACCCCTGATTACACTTATTTCTTATCCAGCGTATGTGATTTTGAATGTTGTTTGTCCCTTCGTCCCATAATGCAATAACAACAGGCAGTGTCCTTTTTTTCATCGTACAATTTCTGAACAGATACGCGTGATTGAAAATTCCTTCCTGGGACCACCACAGACACATTTCAACATCAAATTCTTCAACTGATTCACACAGGTAAAACCTTGGATTTAATTCGCAGGGTTTCCTGAAAGAGAAAACCTTCTCTTTTAACCAGGCAACTGCCCTTTGTTTTTTTGTGTCTGGGTTTAATTTTTCAAGATGTTTTTTTATCTGTTTGTATCGTTCGAGGGTTTCTTCAAATACACCTTTTGCGTCTTTTTTCTCTGCTTTGATCTGTCCTTTTTCTGTACACCATAGTTTTTCAGGAG
>DAONMJ010000134.1:0-3282 GCA_035392545.1 bacterium | reverse complement strand
CAGGTACAATTTCGTGTACAAGACCCCATTCAATTGCCTGTTGTGGGTTCAATGTGGTTCTTTCAAGCATTGCAGAAATTACCTGATTTATACCTTTGTTTGAATTCGAAGAAATAATTTTTGCGATATTTTCAATATCAATACGCAGGCCTTTCAATCGTTCCTCAAGTTGTTTTTCTTCAAGATTTTCATTCTGCCTGAATGCCACGCTAACGCCATGCAATAAAAATCTTGCCTGCGGTACTGAAAGCCGTTTTTCGCCAGCGCAAAATAATACCACACCAATAGAATCAACGCTTCCAAAATTGTGAGTTATAATTTCTGCAGGAATCCCTTTTAAATAATTGTATGCACTCAAACCATGAAATACAGAACCACCTGGTGAAGAAATCAAAATTGTGAATTTTGATATTCCTTCCCGCATTTTCTGGTCGATTGCATTCATCAACGCATTAATACTTGCGTCCATCACAGGAGCAAAAAATTTGATCACGACATTTTTTCTGTTCATAATCACTAATTATATTCTAAAATTCGTTTTCTGTAATGCATGTAATTTTCAAAAGAAACTTCTTCTGGTACTCCGTGGTCGCATGTGGGAATATACCCACCTCTTTTGTACATTGCTGGTAAAATCCTGTCAAGATGTCTGTCAATCTCATCTTTTGTTTTTGCAAGAACCCTTTTATCAATGCCACCAAACATTGCAATATCAGGAAATGTCTGACCATCCCTCACAACATCACAACCAGATGCAACTTCAAATGGACTCATCACATCCATACCAAGTTCTTTATAGAGGGGAATAACAGAAACAGCGTAACCATCAGTATCAAGATGGAAATAAAGATGCCGGCCTGATTTTGCCTGTCGTGATTTAATATTTGTAATGAGTTGTTGATAGTAAGGAAAAAGGAACTCTTTAATCATTTGAGGTGAAATCAGTGGACCATGGTTGTAACATATATCTTCCCCAAAAAATAATTCGTCGATTACAGTATACTGCTGGTGCATTTCAATGATGGCATTTGCAAGTTCAAACCATGTTTTCATGCAATCATGAATAACATCAGGATGGTCATAAAAAAATAGGGGAAGTTCAGATGGACCAATCAGACACCTTAAATACATATAACCGCCAATCACTCGTTCTGTAATCATCAAACCTTTATTCTGGGCATCAATCAATTCAGGAATTACTTTCAGAAAATGTTTCCTTCTGGTTTCTGTCCGTAGATCCAGGCGCCACTTAACATTTTCGATCCATGTCTTCCAGTCCTTTACCGGATGCGCAACATATTCTGGCATAAAGCCGTTTCTTCTTCCTTTGAAGAAAAGCACATGCCTTCCAGATTCGTCCTGGACAAGTTCATAATCAATCTTATCTTCAATTATTTTTGTTTCAAATGCGGGTTCAAATGGAGCAATTGTCCAGCCAAGCTGGGCGAGATTATAATTACCAGGTGGATCAAAACCAAAGAGTTCATCAAGATTGGTATTATCATCAATTTTTCCTTCCTTTTTCCATCTCTCAAGGGTAAAAAAACCAAATTCTTTTTGGAAAAACGGCGCATATGGTTTTCTCCCGTAAATATCTCTCAGCTTTCTTGCACTCGTAGTCATTGCGTCTCCTTTTTACATCTGGAAAAGAAATCCCATATCACGTGTTCTGCTTTTATATCTCTATTTGTTTTACCGATAATTTTCTCAGGAAGATGTTGAACGCCACCTGGCCAGGTATGCCCGCCTCCAATAATCTTGTAAAGAACAACCTGTGTTCTGTTATTGACATAAGAATAAACAGATATGAATGAACCATCGTTTTTATCAACATCAATGACTTTATCAGGAAGTTTTTCAAAACATTTGTTTGCCTTAATCCAGAATTCTACAGTCCGTTCAGTGGAAATTACGCTACCTCTGTTTTTTCCAAACACCTTCACCTGTCCGCCTTCATACGGCACAAGCGGGTCAGAAGTGCCATTCATAATAAGAACTGAAACCGGATGTTCAGGTTTTTTTTCTTCAAGTTTTGTAGGGAGATTTCCGCAAACTGCTGCGATTGCTGCAAAAATATCAGACATCTCAATTCCCAATCTGTAACACATCATGGCACCATTTGAAATACCTGCTGCATATACTCTCGTTTTATCAATATTGAATTCCTGTGATACGATTTCAAAAACTGCTCTCAAAAATTTTACATCAGCTACCCCTGTAACAGAATAATCTCTGCCATCATTCCATTGCTTTTGATATCCATCAGGATAAACAACAATAAATCTATTTTTTTCTGCAAGCATTTTAAATCCTGTAAAATTAGATATGGTTTCACCAGAACCACCTCCACCATGCAAAACAAAAACAAGAGGAAAACTTCTGTCAAAATTGTAACACGCAGGTATTTGAATTCTATAGATTCTTTTGATTCCGTCAACATTAATGGTTCGTTGTTCAATTGTTTGCCCAGCCACAACAACGCTCAGAATCATAAAAAGTCCGGATAAAATACAACATGATATTTTCATTAAAGATCCCTTTGTGTAATGGTTTTAGTTTAATTGCTCAATATAAGTTGTCAAGTATTCTCAATATTACCAGCATACATTTTTTCTTACATAAAAAGACCTGATATTCTGTTCTGGTGTGTGCCATCATCACACTCTACCATCATCATGGAAATGTATTCAAACTCTACTGGTACTCACCACATGAGAATAACCGGATTGATTCGAGAACATCGCAACTACCAACACCATATTCAATGGTTGTACCAAAGTAACATTTAGTATCATCTGAGATTTTACCTTATAGAACGCGCGTACTCATACATATAAATAATATTTTCAACAGGGACATCGGACTGCAGATTGTGCGACGGTGCACAGATATAACCACCGTTTGCCCCAAGAATTTCAATACAGGTTTTCACTTCATTTTCAATGTCTTTTTTGCTACCAAAAGGTAGCACTTTTTGAACATCGATTGCTCCGTGAAAACAAATATCCTTTCCGAATTCCCTTTTCAAGTCCCTTAAGTCCATTTCAAATGCCGTGTGTTGCACAGGGTTCAAAATGTCCAGGCCAATTTCTATCAGGTCAGGGATAAAAATCTTTACACTTCCGCATGAATGCAACATTGTCCTGATGTTATACTTATGACAGAGTTCAATCATTTCACGCAAGGGTCGTTTGAAAAACTCTCTGAAACTTTCCAGCCCGATTAATGGACCAGTTTGAGTACCAAAATCATCTCCAAGCAGAAGAACGTCGATTTTATCGG
>DAONMJ010000133.1:0-3284 GCA_035392545.1 bacterium | reverse complement strand
ACAGGATGACCAAATCTTTCTGTATGCGCTTTATCAAGCATTTCCATACATTTCAAATTAACATTTCCAAACTCAAGGATTAAATTGATCAAATTTTCTGCTGAGATGTTCTTTTCTGCAATTGCTGATAGCCCTTTGTAAAAAAAGGAATTGACCTGTTCGTCAGTTTTTCCCAGGATCCACGCATGGTCAGCATATGCAGCCATACCTTTCATTCCATAAAGAAGAATTTCTTTCAAACTTCGTATGTCTTCATTCATTCCATTGAGAATTCCTGATTTCAGATTGGTATTATTGATACTCTGTTGTTCAATGTGCCACTGTGCTGGTTCAGGAAGCTGAGACATATCATACCCTGGATATGCTTTTTCAAATTCTTTTTTTACTCTGTCAACGTGTTGAGACGCTGTTGAAATAAATTCCTTTAATCTTTCAGGATCAAAGTCAACATTTGTAACAGTAATAAAAAGTGCCTCAATTATGAATCGATCTGTGTCAGGGAAAACAATGCCTTTTTCTCTTAATTTATTTCCATATACTGCAATAGCCTGCAAAGCATAAACAAGAATATCCATCAATGCTGCTGTTTCAGAACTTTTTCCACAAACACCCAGAGTTGTGCACGCCTTTCCTGATGCTACCTGTTCACATTGCCTGCAGAACATTTTTCTTTCCATTTCAGCTCCTTTGTTGAGTGAGAGAAGAAATTGTTATTTTTTTAAATTCCTTCGAGAGAATATTTTCTAACTTCATCAATTTTTTTCTCAATACGCAGTTTTTCCTATTTGGACACAGTTTTTTTCTAAATAGGCACTCTGAAATTTGTATCCCGCCCTGAAATAATTTAATAATTTCTGCGAGAGTAATTTGAGAAGAATTTTTACTGAGTTTGATACCTCCTTCTATTCCTTCTTTTGTCTGAACAATGTTCTCTTTTGCAAGGATACTCAGTATTCTTCTCAAATAGGGAAGGGGAATTGCGGTTTTATTAGCAAGATCTCTGGACGAAATAAAGTCCCTTTCGTTTGCAAGTTTGCAAAGTGCTCTCACTGCGTAATCTGAATTTTTTGTGATAATTTTCATAACTTATACTATTTTAGTACAAGTTTTATATCTGTCAAATACTGTTAAAGTCTTATACGTTGATTTATTATTTGTTTGCCATTTCAAACAGTTGAATAACGCTTTTCTGAAACCATTCAAGATGTTTTCTTAATTCAGGAGTATCATAATTGTCAATGAATGGTTGCCCATATTTGTTCATTTCTGTGCCGCATATTACCGGTATATTTTTTCCCCTGCAGGTTGCAAGAAATACGTCGAGGTTCTTCACCTTTTTTGTCTTTTCTTCAGGATTTTGTATGTTCCAGTTTCTTTCAGGAATAATATTCATTACTTTTATTCCAGACGCAATCATAAACTCAAGAAATTCTTCAGGATTTTTTTCTCCTTCTGTTGTTCCATCAAGCCAGTTTCCAACCACAATTGCTCCGCTATCCTGTGTCATGTTGATAAAATCTTTCATCTCAGGAAATGTTTCAGGCTCTGGCTGAACATATCCTGGTCCACCATTTTTTACCAGTATCGACCGCAGTTTTTCCATAAAATCGCCTGGTTTCTGTTCTTTCAGTATTGCTACATTTTCAGGTGATATTTTTAGAATATCAGCCCAGAATTTACTCTCCCCTTTTTCCAAAATGCTTTCTGCTTTTTCAACATATGCCTTAATGATATGTCTTTCAGTGGGATTGTGTGAAGGGCTCAGTGGAAGCACATCTTTTTCATAATCAATCTTGACCGGTGTTAGAAACTGATTGAGCTTATCAACTACAAGTTTGTTCCTTCTGCTGGCAATAAAATGTAAATTTTTATATATTCTTTCTGCTTCTGTACCTGGTTGAGGAAATTTTGTAAAACCGAGTCCATTGATATAGTAGATTCCAGGTTCACCGGGTGAATTAATCACCCTGTCTGCAAAAAACGAAACATGGACCCTTGTTTCAAGTCCAGTAAGGGTGGGGATACCAATTTTTTTTGACGCAATGTGTGCTTCTTCAGTGGCTGCGATGGTATCAAAATCAACAATTCCAATGTGTTTCAGTCCGTGTCTGTATGCTTCCAGAATAATTCTTGATGGAGACCAGTTGTTGTAATTGAACGAGTGGAATGAGTGGATGTGCATGTTGTCATAAGGAAACTGTTTTTCATGTTTTTTTATGTCGCCAGTTTTGATAAAGTACACAATTTTTTCCAGTGCCTCTATCCTTTCTTCAAAATTGAATGAAGACAGTTTATTAATGATTTTTTCCATTTTTTCCCTCTCGCATGTTTTTAATGGATTCTTCTATAAAACAGTTCGCCTTCTGTATGAGCTGGTCTGTCCAGAATTTTGGAACCTGTGATAGATAAAGGTCTATGTTTGCATAAACGCCCTGGTCTTCTACAACAAATCCTTTGTCAAGAGATATGTCTGATTGCCTGTTCCAGCAGTTATGAGTCCATGTGCCTGAACTGCTGTAAAAACACTGAAACATTTCAAGGTCTACAGTGGCATCTAAACTGACCCATCTATTTTGTATGAAGAGTTTCGTGAAAACATGAACAGTTGGCTGGTTGACCATCTGGTAAATATCAGGTGGAAGAATAGGTTTCAAAATCTCCTTGCGAACAAGATATACACCGTAGCCAGCAGGGATACCTGTTTTTCTTAATAGCGCTATTTGAAGATTTGCCTTGTTGAAACAATTTCCTGTTTTTTTGCGCAGGGTTTCTGATGCCCTGACAGATGGATAGTCAAAACGATATTTGATGTTGTCCCGCACAAAGTCAAAGATAAATCCAGCGATGTCAATCGCATCATCAGATTCTATGTTTTTGCAGAAATTAACAATCTCCTGCGAATGTATATCGCAATATCTTGTTTCTTTCAAATATTCATCCAGAGAATCAGTAATCATTTTTCTTGTGTGGTATAATGTTTTTTGAATAATATATTACTCCAGGAGGTCGTATGAGTAAAATCTATGTGATTATCACTGCGATTGTTTTTGCATGCGGTTGCGCTCATTATTCTGCGTATGAAAATTTCCAGCGCGATAAAAAGGCACGGCTTGAATTTGCTAAGAAGCACAATGAACTTGCTCCTGAAGTTAGACAGGCAATCGTAGAAGGAAAGATTTTACCGGGAATGGACCAGAAGTTGATAAGGGATCTTTTTGGGGAACCAGATGAGACATATCTTTCAGAAACAGGTATGTTTGAAATGTGGTACTATGAAAATTTCG
>DAONMJ010000132.1:0-3387 GCA_035392545.1 bacterium | reverse complement strand
TTGCCTGTGATGAGTATTTTGAAGTGATGGAAATTACCTGGATAGATGACCCTGATACAAGAGGGTTAGTAAAAAATCTTTGTGGAAGCGCCAAAATCAATGTTGTGTTTGGTGCCCAACCAGTTCTACTTAGAAATAAGTTAAACCTTAATGATGAAAATCCAGATGTAAGAAAAAAATCTATCGAAACCATGAAAAAGTGTATCGACCAGGCGTATGATGTGGCTGCAGAAGGCATTTCTTTTTTGAGTGGAAACTATGAAGAACAACACAAACAGCGTGCTTTTGACCTTCTTATTGAATCCACTGAAGAAATTTGCCGTTATGCAAAGGAAAAGAATTCTATGATGGTGGAACTTGAAATTTTTGATTATGACATAGACAAGAAAAGTTTGATAGGTCCGACAAATCTGGCACGAGATTTTGCGAAAAAAATAAGAGGAAAATTTGATAATTTTGGACTTCTGGTTGATTTGAGCCATATTCCGCTGGTAAAAGAATCTTCTGCTCAAGCGATTGTTCCAGTAAAGGATTTTATTACCCACATTCATATTGGAAATTGTTTCATATCTGATAGGAACTCACCTCTGTATGGTGACCAGCATCCACCTTTTGGAACACCTGGCAGTGAAAATGATGTTGAACAACTTGCTGAGTTTTTGCAGGTACTTTTGGACACAGGATTTTTTGATAAGAAGCAAAGACCCATAGTGAGTTTTGAAGTGAAACCTTTGAAAGACCAGGATCCTGATATTGTTATTGCAAATTCAAAAAGAACACTTAATCAGGCATGGTTACTTGTTAACGAGGAGTGAATATGGAAGGGAAAAAACATGTATTTGTAACAAGGATGATACCAGAACCAGCGATTGAACTTTTGAAAAAAACATGCGAGGTTGAGGTGAACGGGGAAGACAGAGTACTTAAAAAGGATGAACTTTTAGACAAAGTAAAAGGAAAAGATGCGGTGCTCTGTCTTTTGACTGATACCATCGATGACGAAGTACTGAAAGCAGCTGACAGATGTAAAATTTTTGCCAACTACGCTGTTGGATATAACAACATTGATGTAGAATCCGCCACACGAAGGAAAATCATCATTACCAATACACCTGGAGTACTCACTGATGCGACAGGTGACCTTGCATGGGCACTTTTGTTTGCTGTAGCACGAAGAGTTGTTGAAGCCGATGCATTTACCAGGCAGGGTAAATTCAAGGGTTGGGCGCCTCAACTGTTTCTCGGACAGGATATTACAGGAAAAACACTTGGCGTAATAGGCGCTGGAAGAATAGGAAGCAACTTTGCGAAAAAATCAAAGGGATTTTCAATGCGCATACTCTATTACGATGTCAAAAGAGATCTTGAATTTGAGCAGGAAGCAAAAGCAGTGTTTGTTGACCTTGATACACTGCTGAAAGAAGCTGATTTTGTTTCAATTCATGTACCACTTGTTCCAGAAACAAGACACCTGATTGGTGCAAGGGAATTATCCCTTATGAAAAAAAACGCTATACTTATCAATACCTCCCGTGGACCCGTCGTCGATGAAAAGGCGCTTGTGAATGCTTTGAAGGAAGGAAAAATCTGGGGTGCAGGACTTGATGTGTATGAAAATGAACCTGACATTGAACCTGAACTGTTAAATCTTGCAAATGTGGTACTACTGCCTCACATAGCAAGCGCCACATATGAAACAAGAACAAAGATGGCATTGATGGCTGCTGAAAATATTCTTGCCGTATTCAGGGGAGAAACACCACCAAACATTGTTAATCCTGATGCGTTAAAAAAATAGGAAAATCTATGCGCATAGAAAAGCAGGGTTTTATTTTTGAAGCAGAAAAACAATCTGGCACAAAAAGGGTTTGTACCTTTACCGGTTTTTTCAAACATTCAAATGGGAAAATTTTTTCAAGTTTTCGGCTTGGTACGAGGAAAGATTCCACTGACGGAAACGGAGTTGTTTGCCAATCCATAACAGGCGCTGACTGGACAATTGTTTTTTCAGGTTTCAAAAATCAGTTTGATGGTCACCCGGGGGATATTAAGATAACTGAACTGTTTGAAAGACCTGATGGAAATATTTCGGCTTTTCTTTCCTGGTTTGATTGTTCAAAGAGTGAAAAATTGTATGATGCTTCAAGTGATACGATACAACCATCAAAATTAATTCTTGTTGATTCCTTTGACATGGGAAATACCTGGACAGATTATCGAATCGTTGATACACGAAATTTTCCGGGTCCTGCGTTGACAGGGCCTGTGCTGAAAACCCGGAATGGATACTTTGCTTTTTTTGAAAGTTATGGTCCAGAAAAACCTGGTTTGCCATCCCTGCATACTGCACACGCACTTTATAGTCCTGATGGCATAAATTTTACGAAAATCATTACAGTGGCAAAGCATCCTGAGAATGAATTGTATTACTGGGACCAGAGGAATACATACGATACAGCAACAGGAAACATTATTACGATGTTCTGGACCTATAATAGAAAACAGGAAAAAGATGTAGATATTCATATTTCTTATGGGAATCATGAAAAATTTACATGGTCAGTTCCAGTGCCAACCAGAATCAAAGGACAGATTGCAGCGCCGATTTCATTGCCTGATGGACGACTTTTGTGTTTTTATGTTCACAGGCATTATTCTGGTTCAATGCGGCTTGTGATGTCCCTGGATAAGGGAAAAACATGGAACTTTGATGGAGAATTGATTATTTGTCAACATCCTGAGATAAAGGAAAAAATTTCAGAAGGCAAAAACTCTTATGCTGATTATTGGGAAGATATGAATAGTTGGAGTTTTGGTCATCCGTGCGGCATTTTGCTTGATGAAAATCGTGTTCTTCTTGGTTATTACGCTGGGAAAGATGTTACTTGTTTAAGTGCCAGATACGCAATTGTTTCAGTTTGATTATCATTCAGGGTCAAAAATTTTTCCAGGATTAAGAATAAAGAAAGGGTCAAATGCCCTTTTGATTTTTTTCAACATTTCAATGTAATCAGCATCAAAGCACATATCAAGATACTGCTTTTTTACCAGACCTATGCCATGTTCGCCTGATATCTTTCCTCCACGTTTTATTCCATCAGCGATAATGGATTGTCTGATTTTTGGATAAATTTCTTTCCAGTTTTTAATCTCTTTTCCATCAGGTGTTTTCTTCGTAATATGTGTATGGAGATTGCCGTCTCCCGTATGTCCATAAGTTGGAAGCCAGAGGTTATAAGTTTTTGAAAGTTGTTCTACAAAATCTATGTGATACGCCATTTCAGTCGTCGGTACTGTGACATCCAGAATTTCAATGGTACTGGATTTTAATGCCTGATATACAATGCTTCTAACATGAAGAATGTCCTGTTGTTTTTCTTCTGCCTG
>DAONMJ010000131.1:0-3485 GCA_035392545.1 bacterium | reverse complement strand
TGATTATTCTGGAAGGGACCAACAATCAGATTGAACACGACTGTGAAACAATTGCCAGTATCTGTATGGAAAATAAAGCGGTTGATATATTTGTTGCTCAGGCAGAAGAAAAACAGCAAGAGATCCTTCATGTAAGAAGCATTGTATATCAGGCGTTAAAATCCAATACTATTGAAATCCTGGATATCACGGTGCCACCTGCTGAAATGGCTTGTCACATAGATTTTGTGGAACAACTTTCAAACACTCATAATATCTGGCTTCCAACTTATGGGCATGCGGGAGACGGTAATCTTCATACACATATTACGAAAAAAACACTAGATGGATGTGACATAGAAAACTGGAAGGAAATGTACACAAAAATCAGACAATTTATTATTGTTGATGGGATAAAACGAGGAGGAAGAATATCAGGAGAACATGGTATCGGACTGGTAAAAAAGCAGTATCTTGATATGTGTTTCAATGCTGATTACATTGAAATTTTAAGAAAAATTAAGAAGGTTTTTGACCCCTTCTTTATTCTCAATCCAGGGAAAATCTTTGACCCTGAATAAATGTTCAAACCGAAATAATTGCGTATCTTGCACTTAAACACGAAACATCTTTCCCTGCGTAGTAAGCAACAAGCACAAGATTTTTATCAAGCAGAATACCACATGGATGACCAAAACTCCAGGTATTCATATCTTCCCAGTACTCAGCGTAGGAACTTTTGCCTTCTGAAATTTTTTCTCTTCTTTCGGGATTTTGATAAATAATCAATTCTTCGTCCAGTTTCCATGTTTTTCCACTATCCGGGGACATCACAAGCCGCATTGAACCAGGATAATGCCTGTGCACATAAAAGCATAACAATCTTCCGTCCGGTAGTGGGATTGGTGCAGCGATCTGTCCTTTAATTCCTGTGGGTGCTGGAACTGACCAGGTAAATGTTTCAGGATTGCCGAATGAAATATGAATATCTATATCCTTTTCCTGCATTCTGTTATAAGTCCAGAACATCGTAATAATGTTTCCTGTTGCTGTATCATATGCATTCCTCTGGTCCCAGTAATACAACTCATTTTCAGGATGCCTTGCCACTGTAACAATCTTTGTAAAATTTATGCCATCCGAGCTAAAAATGGCATGTGCAGCATGGGATGACGGTAAACCCGGTTTTTCTGGGCCATAACTTTCAAAAAAGGCAAAGTATCCGTTGTAGGTTCTCAGCACTCGCCCGGTTAGAGCAGGACCTGGCAAATTCTGTGTATCGACGATTTTATAATTTTCCCAGGTCTTTCCCATATCAAATGAATCAACCAGAATCAATTTTGAGTCCTGTATTGTGTCACTCGAAGCATCATACAATTTTTTACTCTTTGAACAGTCAAACCAGGAAAGAAAAGCGGATATATTTCCATCAGGCCTTTCAAAAAGTTCAACAACCTTAATATCTCCCCTGTGACCGTTAAATTCGTTTTTGAAATTCGAAAAAACCATAGTCCAGTCAGTACTTAGTGAAGATGCAAGAATCACTCCATTTCCGTCAGTCGAATCCTTCCTCGTACCAAGTCGAAAACTTGAAAAGATTTTTCCGCTTGAATGTCTGAATAAGCTGGTAAAAGTACAGACCTTTTTTGTACTTGACCGCTTTTCTGCCTCAAAAATAAAACCCTGCTTTTCTATACGCATAGCGCTCCTATTTTCTTATAACCTCAGGATTCACAATATTTGGTGGTATTTCTCCTCTTAATACAGCAAGAATATTTTCAGCAGCCATTATCGCCATCTTTGTCCTTGTTTCAAATGTCGCGCTTGCTATGTGAGGCAGTAGTACCACATTTGAAAGATTTAATAGTTCAGGTTCTATATCAGGTTCATTTTCGTATACATCAAGTCCTGCGCCCCAGATTTTTCTATTCTTCAGAGCATCCACAAGTGCCTTTTCATCAACCACAGGTCCCCGGGAGGTATTGATGAGTATGGCAGTTTTTTTCATCAAGGATAGTTCTCTTGCCCCAATCAGATGTCGTGTATCTGGGACAAGCGGCACATGAATTGAAACAAAATCAGATTCCTTCAGCAGTGTATCAAGGTCAACAAAGGTTGCACCGATGTCCTTTTCAAGTTCAAAATTTCTTTTGACATCGTAATATAATACTCTCATTGAAAAGCCCTTTGACTTTCTCGCAAAGTTATTTCCTATTCTGCCAGCACCTATGATACCCAGTGTTTTTCCTGTAATGTCCTGACCAAGAAATAATTGAGGTGCCCAGCCCTTAAATTTGCCCTGCCTTGTAAATGCATCGGCTTCAACAATTCTTCTTGCCACAGCAAACAAAAGTGCCCATGCGAGATCACTTGTCGCATCAGTGAGCACCCCTGGCGTATTGGTAATGATAATT
This sequence comes from bacterium, assembly GCA_035392545.1. GTDB lineage: Bacteria > Ratteibacteria > UBA8468 > B48-G9 > DTJG01 > DTJG01. The sequence continues at coordinate 1,092 of DAONMJ010000131.1, read as the reverse complement.
TTCCTACGGGTTGCAGATTCCACATCAATGTTGTTGTACCCAACAGCGTAATTAGCAAAAATTTTACACCTATCTGCTGCTTGAAGTACCTCATCGTCTATGGTGTCAGTGAGAAGACAGAGTACTGCATCTTTTCCTTTTACTTTGCTTATAAGTTCATGCTTCGTAAGCACTCTGTCTTCCATATTTACTTCAACATTACACGTTTTTTTGAGAAGTTCAATCGCTGGCTCTGGTATCATCCTTGTGATAAACACCTGTTTTCTTTCTTGCATGTTCACTCCTATTCAATAAGTAACCATGCCTGGTTCAGTGTTCTCTTTGAATTTGCAATAACAATCTCTGGGTCCTGCCCCTTTAAGGGTTTTACTTCAAAACTCACTATTGGCCTTTGTTTTTTATCAAAAAATCCTGTGTCCATAAGTACCTGTAAGAACTCAGCAAGTTGTTCAACATCATTTTCACTACCACGCGTTCCAAATGGAACATGCTGGTCTCCGTAAAGGGGGGAGTTTTTGTCAGACATAAAACAATTCCCAATATGAATGTGAGTAATGAAATCTTTAATTGGTACAATTGCTTCTGCAGGAGATTCCCTTAATAATGGAAGGTGACTGAGATCAATCATCAAACCAAAGTTATCAAATTTTTCTCTTATTTTTCTCGCAAAATTTCCTGCCAATTTTGCTGGACCTATTAAACTTTTTTTATCTATGTCATAGTCAAAAATTTCAAGTTCTACAATCATGGAATTTTTCTCTTTTGCGTAATAGCAAATTTCCTCAGTGGATTCAACAAGATGGTCAAAAGCGCGGTGTTTATTTTGCTCTTGATAGGTTCCACTTAAAAAGGAAATTCCTTTCGCACCTATGCTGTATGCCTGGTCAATACACTCTTTTATTGTCGCAACAGATTTCTTTCGTTTATTGGTGTTTTCGTCATTAAGGTTTAACTGATTTTTTAGCAGTACCGGTTGTGCTCCAAAAACAGGTTCAATCTTTGCACTCTCAAGAATATTTTTCACTCTCTTTCTTGTGTCAGGGTCATCTATCCAGGTAATTTCCATCACTTCAAAATACTCATCACAGGCAA
>DAONMJ010000130.1:0-3542 GCA_035392545.1 bacterium | reverse complement strand
ATGAAGCAAAGAAAGTGAAGGATTTAAAAAAGGACTTTTTTGAAAAAATGTTTGGCCCAGCGAAAGACAAAATGGAAGAATTTTACAATCTTATTGACAGGGATAATAAGCCGCTGCTGACAGAAGATTTAATTGGAAGAATGTACAGGATTCTTGCAGAGGCAAAGAAAAAAACTCAGGACCCACTTATTCAATCAAGAATCAATGACCTTGTTTTGTATACGCGATATGTGGAACTGTTCAAGAAGTATTCTGAATCAAAAGGTGAGCAACGCCAGCAGGCATTTGAAGATGTGATACGGCATGCCTATAGAATCAAGGACACAATGATGGTGCATTCTCTTGCTCTATACAGGGACCTGCCAGGCAGGGATAAAAGCGTTAAGGTTCCAGATGAAGCAACATGGAATGTACCTGAAGGCAAAAACATATGGAAAGACAGTACTCCATTTTCAGAATCAGAAATACAAAAGATTCTTGAAGAAGGAATACAGGCAAACAAACTTGTTGATTTTAAGCCGGTTTCATACAGCATGAGACTGGTTCCAGCAACAAAATTAAACCTGACAGACCAGATTCCAGCAGATACTCCTGTGTTTACAACAAGAGGAAAAAATACCTATTATATCTGGGTTGAAAAATCACCAGCAGAAATAAAACTCAGAATCACAGGAGGATTGATTTACAGAGACAGGGGCGATGTAAAGGTATTTTTATATCCGGCTGAGCAGGAATTTTCAAACCATGTTGACCAGGCATCTGTAACACCTGATAAAACCGAACATATTGTTAATCTCAAAACAACATATCATGGGCTTCACTGGATAGAAATAGAAGATAGAGCCGCTGGCACAAAATTAGAATTTCTGAATAAAATACCCCTGACAATTGTTTCTACGCTTGAACAGCGTCCGTGGTTTACAGGAAGATGGAATTTTGTTTTTTATGTGCCGAAAGGAACAAAATTTATTGGTGGTTATGTGACAGGTGAAGGAAACGTGATCAATGGTTCAGGAAAAAAGGTTTATTCTTTCACCGGAAAAAATACTTACTTTAACATTCCTGTTGAGCAAGGCGAAGATGGTAAAATATGGAAAATTCAATCGGGTAGTGGTGTATGCGTGTTTATGACTATTCCATCATGTTTTGCAAGAAATGCATGGGAATTAATGCTTCCTGCTGAAGTTGTTGAAAAGGATTCAAAATAAAATAGGAGGAGAATAATGGATGAAATTGATATTTCTCGTGCAATCATAGAGGATTTTACGAAGAATTTTGTTGATAGTTTATCTCTTGATGTTGCGATTGTTGGAGCAGGACCATCTGGATTGATGTGTGGGTACAGGCTTGCTCAATCCGGCTATAAGGTTGCTGTGTTTGAAAGGCATCTGAGAGCAGGGGGTGGTATGCCTGGTGGTGGAATGATGTTTAACAGTATCGTGATTCAGAAGGAAATATTGAGAATTTTTGATGAACTGGGTATTACGGTGAGAAAATATAATGACAATCTTTATGTCGCCAGTTCCATAGAAACTGTATCTGCTCTTTGCTATCGCGCGATGAAATCAGGAGTAAAAATATTCAACCTGATGAGCGTTGAGGATGTTGTGATAAGAGAAAATGTTGTGTGTGGAATTGTGATTAACTGGAGTTCTGTGGTGTGGTCAAAACTTCATGTTGACCCGCTATCAATAAAATCAAAGTTTGTTGTTGATGCCACAGGCCACGATGCAGAAGTATGCAGAATTGTTGAAAGAAAAATTGGTCAGAAACTTCAAACACCAGAAGGGGCTGTTTCTGGTGAAAAATCAATGTGGGCTGAAAAAGCAGAGCGGCAGATTCTTGAAAACACAAAACAGGTTTACCCAGGGCTTTTTGTCTGCGGAATGGCTGCAAATGCTGTGTTTGGTTCGCCAAGAATGGGTGCAATATTTGGCGGTATGTTTCTATCAGGAGAAAAGGCGTCTGAATTGATTGATAAAGAACTGAAAAAGAAAGGTGGATTATGATTGCCAGATGGAAAATAATATCTATTGCAATCGGGTTTTTTTTGATGACGAACCTTGCATTTCCATACGGAAAGGAATTTTCTTTCAGAGTCAAGGTGGAGCCGCCTGAATTAGTGCAGCAACCAGACAAATTTCAAATTGTTATTGGGAAAATAAACTTTTTTACTGGTAAAAATACATGGAGTGAATGGACAAAGGTAACTTCAGAAGATATTGAGGCAATAAAAAAGGGATACCCGAATCTTTATATGGGAAGATATCCCCTTGTTATTAACATTCGTGTTCATCCGCCGGTTCCTGACGCAAAGATATATCTCCAGTACGAAGTTGATGGCAGGCAATATTCTGGCGAGGCGCTTTATTATGGTTCTGATGCGATGAGTGTTGGAACTCTTCAATGGGAAGAAAATGGAATAACAAAAATGGGAACTATGGCTCAGTATAATCAGAAATACTGGGACCAGATTGATAAAGCACAAGCATCCATTGGTGAAGTGAAAAGACCTGAAAAACTTCTCATTGTTGATAGGTTTATTGGTGGTGATAGCGATTTTTATGACTGGAAACAGGGACTTGATAATTTATCAAGATTGGGCTTTAATGTGTTTCTCATGCCTGCTGACAAGAAACTGAGAGAGCTTCTTCTTCAAACACCAATCAAAAAGATTTCCTATGCAGTGTACAATCCGCCAGGATATGCTTTTGATTTTGATGAAGAAAAAACATCTGAAACAGCAATAAAAGAGTGGGCAAAAAACATTGCAAAGCCATATATTGATGCTGGGTATGATGCAAAAGACATGGCGCTTTTTGCACTCTCTGATGAACCTGGCTGGTATTTTCCATCAGTTTTTAAGCATGTCAATGAAAATCCGAAAAATCTTGAAAGATTCCATGCGTATCTAAAAGCACAGGGACTGAAACCACAGGATTTTGGGTTCAAAAGCTGGAATGACTGGGATAAAGTAAAACCACTTGGAAGGAGTGTTGCAAATAAGGACTTACCTTCAAAAAAACTTTTTTACTGGACATGCAGATTTTTCCCTTATGTATCCAATGGACTTTTTGCAAAGTCAACAAAAGCCATTGAAGAAGCATTTTATCCAGGACTTCCCATTACTGTAAACTGGAACTTTTTTGCAGGAAGGTATTATTTCCCTGGTCCTTTTGCTCACAATCCTGATAAAAAGAGCCCTGATGCCGCAATGGGTTCACATGACTGGCTTGAATTTGGAAGGGCAAGGGGTTCCACATGCATGTGGACAGAGGACTGGTTTGGGGATAACCTTGCATACCAGTGGTCATTCTATTGCAGTAAATTGAAAAGCGTTGCAAGGAAAAGTAATGTGATGTTTGGTGGCTATGTCATTGGCAGGACTGCTGGTGAAGGAGTAACCCAGAAGATGCTTGCAATTTTTGGTCATGGTGGAAAAATTATTAAGTTTTATGTGTTTGGACCTGAATACAATTTTCCAGGAAACTGCTGGTCTGAGAATCCAAAGGTGATTAAGGGTGTTATGAGAGCATCAACGA
>DAONMJ010000129.1:0-3578 GCA_035392545.1 bacterium | reverse complement strand
GATATAAGTGAAAATCCCTTTGTCATGGCTATTTGATTACTGCCTTTCCTGTTAAGTTATAAAGGACAATTGTTTTCGTTTTCTTTGTTGATGTATCTTCCAAAATCAGGTGTCCTGCCTGTTTTGCAGTGCCCTGCGGCAAAAATTCTGCGGGTGAAAAACCATCTGTTTTTTCTTTGATAACAATGAATCTTGGAAGTTTATAAATTTTTCCAATAAGTGTTCCGTCGTCTCTATAAATTCCACAACTATTGTTTTCAAAAACAACCTGGAATGTTTTGTGTTCAGCCGTTGCATACATTCGCGCAGTATTAAGAATTTCACAGACAAACATTGCTGAGTTATCAAGATTTTTCCTGGATATCGCTTTATGTGGAAAAAAGACAGAAAAAAAGGCAAGCATTCCAATAATTACCAGTACTAAACAAATTTCAATCAGGGTAATACCTCTATTGCCAGTTTCCAATATCATCTTTGGTATTAAGTTTTCTGTCAGGTCCTTTGGAGACAATGATAAAAGGAACATTTGTTTTTTCATCCTGTGGGTATTTATAAATCAGTGGATTTTTCCATGTATCAACAATGTTTCCATTTTCATCGATGTCTGACTGCTTGAATCTCATATATGGACCTTTCCAGTTTTCGTCGTTTAATGGTCCCATCAATGCAAAAATTAAAATTTCAGTTGAGCCAGTGCTTTCTGGATAATCTCCCATATCAGTTTGATACATAAGCAATGCGGATTCAATTGAAGAAATAATGCTTTTTGTCCTTATGATGGCTGCTTTGTTTCTTGCCTTGTTTATTGCTGGCAGGGTTATTGCTGCGACTATTGAAATAATGACAAGGACAACAAGAATTTCTATAAGAGTAAAACCTGTTTTCTTCATAGCATCTGACTAAAAAGGTAGTTTATTTTTTATCCTGACAAGAATTGTTGCTGTTGTGACTGGTCTTGACTTCAATGATGGGTCAGTGGTTTTTCCACTAAGGATAATTTTTACTGCGACTGGTGTTTCTGACTGAAGGTTGTCAATTTGTTTAAGCCCTGATGATGTCATTGCAAAATAAGTAAATCCACTTCCTGACGAAAGTTGCACTGATTTACTCGGGTCAATAAGTTTCCACTCGCCTGAATTTCTTAAAGGAGTGCCTGATGTGGTTGTTTTTGCCTGCCATAGGGTTGTGTCTGTATCAGTTGTCGGAAGGCTCGATGGTATTTCAGCATTCATTCCAGGAGAAACAAGATAAAATACAGTTTCACCTTTTGTCCTGTCATAAAAGGCAAGTTCGTAAAAAGGATTTTGCGGGTCATTTTTTATATCATGAGCAAACTGAAGGCCTGTAGTATCCCTTGAGCCATAGGTGATTTCAGTAATCATTGCATTAAGTGTATTTTGAACTTCATTCTGGTACGTGATGAGTTTTCGAAGTCTTGCTGCTTTTGCATAGAGGAACGCAGAAAGTCCTACAACAATGACTACAAGAGCAAGCGCCACAAGTATTTCAAGCAGAGTAAATCCATTCATGATATTTTTTCTTTTCATCAGTACATCCCGTTTCTTGTGATAAATACAGGCATGCTGAATAGAAGATAATTATCTTTTGGTCTTCTTACTTCAATTTTGACCTTTCTTAATACAACAAGGTCAGTTTCATTATCAGTTGCTTCACTACCGTCAGATTTATACCAGACGCATCCCATATATACCCTAAATGAAGGGTCAGGTGCTGGTACTTGATATGATGATGTCAATGGAGCATTTTCACTGATTTTTTTTGGGAAATCTAATTGTCTGTCCGCATAAACAGGCGGAAAATCAATTGTTTTCACTGATTCTGCACAGTACTGGGCAACTGCTGAAGCAAGAAGCATCTCATTTGCCTTCTGCATTACATTTAAGTTTCCGGCAATAATCAATAGTCCTGTTCCAACAACAATCGTAAGCAAAAACATCGCAACAACAAGTTCAAGTATTGAAAATCCCTTTTTTACCATACAAGTTTCCAGTTGAATGGAAGATAAATTCTTCTTCCACCAATAAAACCAGAATAAATGTTAGCCCTGTTAGATGCAAAATTAGTCTTATCATATGTAATTGTTCCACCAATCAATGTCGCAGTTCCATTTGTAACAAGACATCCTGAGATTGTTGTATTTGAATTATTTACACTCATGTTTCCGCCTGAAGCACCATAGGAATAGATAAGCCCTTTGATTTTTGCGTAATTTGAGCCACTGCCAATAGAAACAGTTGATGAACTACCTGTTGAATATGCAACTACTGTGGCTTTGCCATCAAGATTTGTAATTGGATTTGTATCAAAATTCACGTTTCCTGCTGTGCCAATATTTACATTTAATGGATTTGTTGTTGTGGATAGCAGGAATGCATATGCTTGATTATCACCAAGAGTAATAGTTGGGGTTGAATTCAAGGTAAATGTTGCTGTAGAGCCAGTGTAAATTATTATGGCGGCATTTTTGTTACTATTTGTTGCATCAATGGTCAGATTTGAAGCGTTTGTTCCTATTGTAAGAGAACAGTTTGTCACAAGCGCTCCATTGATAGTAATATTTGCCTGATTGATGGTAAAAGAACCAGGTGGCCAGTAGTCATAAACAATAAGGTCTGAGCCAGAGAATGTTGTACCTGGGTGAATAACAAGTGTTCCAGTTCCGTCACCATCAACATCTGCCTCAAAAATAGCATCTTCCTCGAGGGTTATATCACCCTTGAATGTAATACTTCCATCCGCAAGAACAGGATTAACAACTTTTGCCCCAATGAAGCATGCTCCCCCACTAAGGACCGGAGGTGTATCGCTTTTTTTTACATATATTTTTCTATTTCCAAGATTAGAGGGATTATAACCATAGTTAATGTCAAAAATAAAGGTATCTGTGGTTGTATCTGATTCATATCTTACGCCTGTTGGCAGAGTGTTTGTATCCCACGTGGTTCCATCTGTAGTATATCCTGGATGTCCGTTTATTGCCTTAAACTCAATCCAGTCAGGAGAAATTTCAGTATCAGTAGGTACATCTTCAAAAGGCAATACTGGAATAGATGGTAAAGGAAGAGAAATATTTGTTTCTGTCCATGTTGCTTCTGTCCATGTTGATGGCCACGGGGTTGGCTTTGTTGAATCGGCAGAAACAGAAATATTTCCTTTAACAGTTATTCCTGTTTCTGCTAATAATACTTCATTTGCATATATCACGTGTTTGTTAAATGCTTCTGGAATTCCTTTTGTATCCCAGTTTGTATTATCAGCGAGGGGTTTTTTCAGGTTTGTTATTTCATTACTCAATGTTCTGATATTTACAGAGATTTTTGCTGTTCTTCCTCTGAATTTTCCTGTTGAGATAATAGTATCAGGACATACCCCATCATTGATAAAAAGTTTTACCTCAACACCATCACTAACAGAAGCAAGCGAAATACCAAGGTCTGTTGCTTTTATTCTATAAGAAAATATGTCTCCATTCTCTGGATATCCATCAGATAGAAGTAGACATTCTCCATCCAATCTAAATCCATAATAATGGTCTGGGTCATGGTATCTGTAATTAA
>DAONMJ010000128.1:0-3598 GCA_035392545.1 bacterium | reverse complement strand
GTTATTGAAGATAATATTCTTTCAGGTCATAAGGTGGCAGATATTGTTATTGTCGGTCAGAACACTGTGTGCAGAAATAACAAATGCGAAAAAATAGAGAGTGAACAACAAACGAAAGGAAAAAATGATTAAAATAGGCATTGTTGGGACTGGAGACAGGGGCACAAGTTTCGTGAAGGCGGCTGAACACATACCGGAAATGAAAATTGAAGCAGTGGTTGATACAAACCCGATTCGTATGGAGGCAGTGATAAAACACCATCATTACCCGCCAGTAAAAACATTTAATAATCTGGACGATTTGCTTGATGCAAGGATTGTTGATGTTATTTTTATCACAACCCCTGACTGGACTCATTCAGACCTGATTATCAAATGTCTTGAAAAAGGGTACCATGTTTTTTGCGACAAGCCCCTTGCGATAAATCCAGAGCAGATTCAAAAAATTCTGGTTGCTGCAAACAAAAGTGGCAAAATGCAGTTTATGGGATTTAACATGAGATACAACCCTCTTTTTACTAAATTGAAGGAAGTCACTCTAAACAAAGACATTGGAGATATTTTGACTGGCTGGTGTTACAGCGGATACCAGGGAGATGGTTATTTCAGAAGATGGCATAAGTTCAGAGAAAAAAGCGGTGGTCTTATTGTTCACAAGGGCTGTCACATCCTTGATATTTTAAACTGGATGGTTGACTCATATCCTGTTGAGGTCTATGCTGTAGGCGGGCAGAAAGTTTTTGGCGGCAATAAGAAATGGCCCGGCTGTCATGAGTGCAAAGAAACAGAAACATGCGCCTATGCAAGAAAATTAACTGATGATCAGATGAAACTTCTTGAAGATATTTACATAAAAGCCGCTGCTGTTGACGGCTATACAAGAAATTACTGTGTTTTTGGACCTTCAGATGTACCTGACCATTATCTTCTCATTATCAACTATGCAAACGGCGCAAGGGTGATTTTTGAAGAGATATTTTTCGGCACAGGTCTATTTTATATGGGGTTTGCTGGTGAAAAAGGAGAAATTGTTACAGGTTCTTTTATTCCTGATTCTATTGTTGTTCGCAGGAAATTTGACCAGGAAAAAGAGAAAAGATATCAGGTTCAAAAAGAGACAAAGGAATTTCACGGTGGAGCAGACATTTATATGCTGAAAGACCTGGTGAAATCAATTGACACTGGAAATCAGATACTGCCTGGGTTTAAGGAAGGCGCAAGGTCAGCAATCATAGGTGTTGCTGCAATGATTTCCATTGAACAACGAAAAGTTGTAAAAATAGATGAACTGTTACCGCTTGAACTATTGCAATGAACAACATTTTCCCGCATAACCCGGAGGGATGATGAAAAAATTGTTAATGTTTCTTTTGTTTGCTGGTAGTTGTTTTGTTTTTGCTGACACAAATGCCTACTACAGGGATGTTGACAATGACGGAAAAAACGATGTCGTAATGATGGAGAATGAGTTTTTCAGGATTACATTTTCTCCTTCTGCAGGAGCAAAAGCCACAGAGGTTTTTTACAAACCAGAAAACAAATTGATGAGCACGACAAGTGGCTGGTTCCAGGATGTTGTTGTTGAACTTGGAGAAATGGTGGGTGCAAATCTTTACAACTGCACCCATTCTTACGAAAGTGAAATAGTGAAAACAGGACCAGATTTTTGTTGTGTAACATTTCGTTCAAATCTGCCAGGGACAGGAAAATTTGAAAACTACAGAAATATTACAATAGAAAAAACCTATACCCTTTCAAAAAATTCTCCTGTGATCAATGTTGGGATACAGGTGAAAAACAATTCAAAAGAAGCCCTGCCATTTACACTGATGCCTGCCCACTGGGCATGGGTAGATGGTGAAGATAGCTGGTACTTTGTTCCTGATGAACTCGGGATATTGAACGACTTTGACAGTCAGGTCAGGACATTCAGTGCTCCTGTTGGTTCTCAGGATCCCACTTCAAACTTTGTGGGCTTTTTGAGTACTCAGAGTAAACTCGGATTGATATTTGTAATGGAGTGGAAGTATCTTGACGCAATAGAATGCTGGTTATCAAAAGGAAAAGGAGCATGCGTTCAGTGGCCATATAGAAAACAGATAGTCAAAGCCGGTCAGACATGGACAACTCAGTACATCATTTATCCGGTTTCAGGGATGGAAAGTATGGATGCTGCCAGTGAACACTATGCAATAGGGATGACAGTAGGAGAAAAATCAGGTATCGGTAACTTTATTTCAAAAGAAGAAATGCAGATTGGAAGACAGGTACCCGTAAAAATATATGTTTCATCCATTGCTGAAGGGAAAGTAACGATTGAATATGGTTACAGGATTTTGCCTGATGAAAAAGTAACGATACTTGGAAGCACACAGACGCAGGTTGAAAAAGCCAGAAGTACTGGTTTGCAATTTTTACTGCCGATAGAAAAAAAGGATTGCACCTACGTAATTACAGTGAGATTGAAGGATGAGAAAAACAACATTCTTCAAGCAGAAAGGCCGGTGAAAATTGGCGATTCAGCATATACTTACTTTATGAAACCAAAAGCAGAGCAACAACTTGGAGAAAAATTCTATGGTTATAACATTATCAATCCGCCGTTGCCTTCATGGTATGAAAAGGTGGACCTGACCATTGAAACCCCGCATGTTAAATGGGCAAAGCCGTGGAGCAATGGCAAACTGAATGTACTGTTTGTAAATAGAAGTGATAATTCAGTGGGATACTGGCGGGAGATATGGGAAAGGTGTGATATTGATTTTGATGCCTGTTCCCTTGCCTGGGATACAGCAAAAAAATTCCCGTACACCCAGAACACATTGAAAAAACTTTTACGGCAACTTGCTGAAAAAAATTATGATGTGATTTTTTTCTCAGCCCTGCACTGGGACCAGGGTTTTCCAGATTATATAAAGGATAGTATTTTTTCTTTTGTCAAACAGGGGAAAGGTGCTGTAATACTTGCTGATTTGAGGAATAAACAGATCTACGGGGACCTGGGAAAATATCTTAAAGAAAATGGCAGGGAACTTGATTCATCCTGGATTATTGCTGGCATCCCGTACAGAATGCCAAAGGTCTGGCTGTATGAACTTGGTAAAGGAAGGATTGTTGTTATTGAAGGGACTCCAGCCAGCGGATATGAAACCGTCAGTCTCAGTTTAGGCGACTGGCAGGCAGATGGCAGATGGATGTGGATACCTGGCTGGGAATACGGTTTTGGCCTTTTTTCACGTGGTATCATCTGGGCAGGAAAAAAGGAATCTGGCATTGTCATAAGAGAAATGAAGGGTAATGAAGAAAAAGTAGAGATGAGCATTGATAACAGCACAGGCAAGAAAATAGACGCAGTGTGTTCTCTGAAGATTTATAACGGATTTTATGAGTGCGAGGAAAACAGTGAAGTAAAGGTATCTCTGGTTCCAGGTGAAAACAGAATAGAACTCAAGATAGCAAAGCCCCTGACTGATAAAGTCCACATCGCTGACCTGATAGTAAAGGATGGGAAAGGAAAAAATCTTGGATGGGCAAGTTGCAAGTTTACAGTGACCAGGGACATCAACCTGACAGCAAAGATGCAAAAAGAAACATCTTC
>DAONMJ010000127.1:0-3602 GCA_035392545.1 bacterium | reverse complement strand
AAAAATCCCTCAACCGCATGACACAATGCATCCATGCCAGTCCCTGCAATAAGTGGGCCAGGTAAACTTTTTATGGTGGACGGATCAAGTATCGCCATTTTCGGAATTATTCTTTCTGAAGAAACAGTCTTCTTTGTGCCTGTTTGTTCATTTATAATAACTGCATACCTTGTAACTTCACTGCCACTCCCGCATGTAGTTGGAATAGCAATAACAGGCAACGGTTCATTTGAAAATCTCTCTTCCCCAAAATAATCCTGAAGAGATCCGGAATTTTTCATTAAAACAGCCGCTGCCTTTGCAACATCCATGGCACTGCCACCGCCTACAGCAATAATCATATCAACGTTATATTTCAAACCTGCCTCTGCCGCTCGCACGCAATCAACAACTGAAGGTTCAGGTGATGCATCTTCAAATAAATAATGCACGATATCACTTTCTTTCAATATTTTGCACACACTATCAAGCAATCCGGTTCTTCGCGCAGATCTCCTTCCTGTCACAATCAGAGCATTCTTTCCAAAAGCGCTGGCTTCAGGCAAAAACTGGGAAAGACACCCCTCTCCAAAGAACACTTTTGTAGGAAGAAAAAATTTTATTCTATTCAACATACCTTTTCTCCTTCCACAATTTTTTCGAGACTTACCACAGGGACTGAAGCTGGACAATCCGGAAATGGGCCCTTACTGGATTTGTTTCTTTTGAGTTTCGACATATCTCCATCCAGCGGGTTATAAAATTCCCAGAACTTTCCAGTATTTTTGAAAGTACTGTAGATGTTTTCCAAACATATCCCTGCAATTTTCTTTGCAATTTCATCAAACTTATGTTTCTGAAGTCCGGCACATATCCAGAACACTTCTGATGGCCATAGTGGCCCCCTCCAGAAATCAAGTTCAAAATTCGGTTCAGAAAGGGATACAACAGGCAATCCCCGCGGTGCAAAAAATTCCTCTGGATTCATCAACAAGGGAACCATTCGTTCAACATCTTCATGCGATGCCAATCCACTTATTAATGACCAGAATGAGGCAGTGGTTTTCTTCGCGTTCATACCTGTCAAATCGTAGTCACAAAATAAACCAATCAGTTCATCCCAGAAATACCTCCAGGAAATTGCCTTCAAATCCTGGTACGTTGATAAAATCTCATCTCTTTCTTCGATTCTACCAAGTTTTTCAGAAAGGAACATTAGGTTCTCAAGATACAATAACACCTGACAGTTCAAATCAATACACGGAAACGGTCCTAATTCAGTAAAATTCCACCTTGGAGAATTTTCGTAACCAGATTCCGCTGAACCTTTTTCGTCAGGATAACTATCAAAATACCAGAAAAGTCCAATTCTATCCTTTCTATTTTCTTTCCACCATTTAATATTATTTATCCCGATGTCAAAACAAAAAAGAGCAAATTTCTCATCCCATTTTTTTTCAAGAATTTTCTTTGCGACAAAACTCCAGACAGGAGCATGGCTGTATTTGCACAATCTGCCCTTTTTTGTCAATGAATATAAATTATCAGATTTCGCAACCACTCTTGATGCAAACATTCCATCATCTTCTCTGTAACAGGATTTTAAATATAAAATCATCAGATGCTTTGCTCTATCCAGGTCAAATTCTTTCATTTCATGTGCAATCAGTGGAGTTTCCCATCCACCAAGTCCTTTTACCGGATACCCTTTTCCAAAGGATATCCATTCTCCGGGAAAGGGATATTCGGCCGGGTACGTTGATTCATCAACCAGTGTTTCCCATGCAGTAATCAGTTTCATTGTAGAACCTTTTCATCAAATAACGCGACCCATAATTTTCGCAAAGGGCTGAACTTCTTCCATCAACTTTTTGAACATCTCAAAGGTAAGAGATTGAAAACCATCAGACAATGCTTCTTCTGGTTTTGGATGAACTTCTATAATGAGACCGTCAGCTCCAGCAGCGATGGCTGCCCGCGACATGGGTATAACAAGATCTCGCTTACCGGTCCCATGACTCGGGTCAACAAACACAGGCAGATGTGTTTCTTTTTTCAAAACAGGTATGGCGTTTAAATCAAGACAGTTTCTCGTAAACTGCGAATCAAAAGTGCGAATACCTCGTTCACAAAGGATAATTTTCGAATTGCCTTCCTTCAAAATATATTCAGCACAATTTAAAAACTCACCGATTGTTGCCTGAAAACCTCTTTTGAGCATTACAGGAATATCTGTCTTTCCAACCCTTTCGAGAAGTCGATAATTATACATATTTCTTGCCCCAATCTGTAACATGTCTGCCACCTCAGCAACGACATCAACTTCTTCTGGTGTAAGAACTTCAGTAACCACAGAAATACCGGTTTCTTTTTTCACTTCCTTGAGTATCTTAAGTCCTTCTTTTCCCAGACCGGTAAAGTTGTAAGGTGAGGTTCTCGGTTTGTACGCTCCCCCCCGCAAAATCTTACCTCCACAGGAGTGAATAAACCTTGCGGTTGTTATCATTTGTTCCTTGCTTTCCACGGAACAAGGACCGGCTATAACAACAAGGTGGTTCCTATCAATTAAAGCATTGCCAATACAAAAAGAAGTATCCTCTGAATGAAATTCACGGCTGACCAGTTTATAATCCTTCAAAATGTTGATAATCCCAACAACACCCGGACAGGACGAAAAAACTTCCTCAGAAAGCCTTCTTGTATCTCCAATTATCCCAATAATAATCTTTTCTTTTCCTTTACTGAGATTGAAACCAAAACCAAACGATTTTATCCTTTCTATCACAGATGAAATTTCTTCATCAGAAGAATTTCCCGACATAATAATAATATCTGGCATCACAAACCACCTTTTGGATACGATCCGAGAATTTTCAAAAATACGCAGTTTTTCTCAAGCAAAGTAAGGGCTTTACACACATTGCTTTCATCTTTATGTCCTTTAAAATCCACAAAAAATACATATTCCCACGCTTTTTTCTTTGTTGGTCTGGATTCAATTCTTGTCAGATTAATATTATACTTTTTGAACGGTACAAGCATATCGTGAAGCGCACCTACGCGGTCTTTGATGGAAAACATGATTGACGTCTTATCATCTCCGCTCGGCTGTGCATAACTTGTCCCAATAACAAGAAATCTTGTGGCATTTTCCCTGAAATCTTCAATATTTGATGCCAGGATGTTCATTTTATAAATTTTCGCTGCTACTTCTGAACCAATTGCTGCAGAAAAAGTCTCTTTTCGTGCAAGACGCACAGCATGTGCGGTACTCTCTGCTTCCACCTGGACTGCCCCGGAAAGATTTTCTTCAAGCCATCTCTGACACTGACCTAATGCCTGTACATGTGAATAAACCTTCTTAATCTTTGTCAATTTCTTTTCCCTTGAAAGTAAAAAATGATGAATTTCAAGAATGATTTCAGAAGTAATCTTTAAATCACTATCAATAAACATGTCCAGAGTATGAGTTACGACACCCTCATTCGAATTTTCAACAGGCACAACACCATAGTCCGCCCTTCCCTTTTCAACCTCCCTGAATACAGATTCAATTGTTCTACATGACACATAAACATTCTTATCTCCAAATTGAAACAAAGATGCCTGATGTGTAAATGTTC
>DAONMJ010000126.1:0-3668 GCA_035392545.1 bacterium | reverse complement strand
AGTTTGTCCGCGGACTTCTCACATCAAGCGGAAGCAATTTCAGAGTGCCTCAGGTTAATTTTTATAGAGCAATACAGGGTCGTAGTCCGCTGTCCATAGCAAAAGCCGTCGCAATGACTTTCATGGGAATAAATCTTGATAATCTGCCTAAGGACACTCAGGAAAACATGGCACTGTTTTTTTCTCGTGTCGCGTACAAAAAAACACTGGAATGGAAAGAAGAAATTGTTTATTTTAATCCAGAACCAGGGAAAACTATTAGAACAAGTTTCCTGGATGGCAGAAGTGTTGAAATTTTGCCCCAACAGGATGGTCGTATCGTCTTTGCTGATTGGCTTATCTCTCCTAAGAATCCATACTTCAACAAAAATATTGTTAACAGGGTATGGGCATGGTTAATGGGAAATGCCATCATTTCGCCTGTTGACGACACATATGGGAAAAAAACACCCGGCCAGGAAGTCCTTACTGTTCTGGAGCAAGAACTGGTCAAGTCTGGCTATGACATCAAGCATTTGATAAGATTAATTCTCAATTCTCGTACATACCAGCAATCTTCGATACCAACTCTGCAAACAAAAAACCCTGACATTCAATTTGCATTTTACAGAATTAGACAACTTGAAGCAGAGGTTCTTCTGGATGCCTTGTGCTGGATTGGCGGCATGGGCGAAGAATATGTTAGTCAGATACCAGAACCATATACCTTTATTCCAAAAGAAAATAGAAATATTGGACTGGCAGATGGCAGTATCACCAGTTCTTTTCTCATCACATTTGGAAGACCATCAAGGGATACAGGTCTTGCATCAGAAAGAAACAGCAACCCAACTGATAAGCAACGACTGTATATGTTGAATTCAAGCGACATACAGAAAAAATTAAGGTCAAGTCCTCTGTTAAGAAAAGCATTGTCCCAGATGTGGAAAAACAGAAAAGATTGTATTACCCTTGTTTATAAAATTATACTATCCAGACCGCCAACAGACCAGGAAATGAACATCATTGAAGAATATTTGACAAATTCAGGAGTGTCAATTAACCAAGCAGCCACAGACATTGCATGGGCATTGATAAATAGCAAGGAATTTTTATTCAAACATTAAAAGGAGATGTGAACGTGAATCGATTTATTTCATTCTTAATCGCGCTGGTTTTTTCTGCAACCACTGTTCTGTTTGCGCAGAATCAGGCAAAATCTGTCATTCAAATATGGATGTGGGGAGGACCTTCTCAGAACGATACATTTGACCCGAAAGTTGCCGCTGGCTATGATTATTGCGGTCCTCTTGATAAAACAATACCAACAAATGCTGCTGGAATAGAAATCAATGCGTCTTTGCCCATGCTGGCGAAAATTGCTGATAAATATTCTATTATCAGAAGCATGACACATGGTATCAATAGTCATGAATCAGCAGCATATTATGTTCAAACAGGACATAAACCAGGTCCAGGACTTGTTTACCCTTCTCTTGGTGCAATAGTCAGTTTGTTTAAAGGGAAAAATTACACTGGCAAAATTCCGCCGTACATTGTTCTTACGCAATCTCAGGGCAGATTTTCAGAAGAAGGGTTTCTTGGTCCACTGTACAAGCCATTTGTCACAGGCGGAGACCCGAATCAAAAAGAATTTGCGGTTGAAGGAATTGTTGCTCCTGGCATATCTGAACAACAGCAAAAAAAACGGAGAGAATTGCTTCAAAAATTAGATACTCTGGGAAACGCAATTGGCGATGAACCTGATTTTGTTCAATTCAAAAAGAGTGAAGATGAAGCGTACGAAATGATTCTGGGGCAAGCGCGAAAGGTTTTCGACCTTTCTCAGGAATCCGACGAAGTGAGAAATAGGTATGGCAGAAACTGGTTTGGTCAGTGCTGCCTTGTTGCAAGACGACTTGTTGAAATTGGGGTTCCATATATCACAATCAATTATCCTGGATGGGATACCCATAAACAACATTTCCAGATCATGCAAAGGAAACTGGCTGAATTTGACCAGGGTCTTTCTGCGCTTCTTGAAGACCTGTCAAATCGTGGGCTACTTGATACAACAATTGTATGGTGCTGCGGCGAATTCGGAAGAACTCCAAAAATTGACTGGGCACCTCCCTGGAATGGTGGCAGAGGACACTGGGGATATTGTTTCTCAGCAGTTGTGGCAGGTGGAGGATTCAAAGGTGGAATGGTTGTTGGTGAATCAGATAGTAAAGGAGAATATGTGGCAAAGAGACCTGTCTATCCTGAAGACCTGCTCAGAAGCATTTTGAGATTACTCGGAATAGACCCTGATGGACAGATGCCAAACGATAAAGGCATTGATGTCAAAGTCATGCCGTATCCGGATGATTATTCTGGATGCGGTGAACTGAAAGAAATTATGAAAAACTGATGACAATGAAAAAATTTTTCACAAAAGCGTGCATACTGGCAATCTTCTGCTATAGCGGTTATGCTATCGCACAGCCAAATAACCCTTACATTGGATATGTGTATCCAGCAGGCGGTCAAACAGGAACTGTGTTTAATGTAGTGCTTGGCGGGCAGAACCTGCGAGGTGCAAACAGTGTTTATTTTTCTAACAGGGGCATCAGCGCTAATATTATTGGTTATCAGGGACCTTCAGGTCCATTGAATTTTCTGCAGGCCGAAGAATTAAGACGAAGGATACAGGAAATCAGGGATAAAAGAGCAGGGAAAAAAGTCGAGGATACACGAACAGAAACAGAAAAAGCCATAAAACTTCCTGATATTCCTGAACTGCGAGACCTTGAGAAAAAGACACCGCGGGAACTTCAGCAAATCTATGAAAAATACTTAAACAGGGAAAACAGACCAAAACCACCTGTGGCAGAAGAAGTCACGATACAGGTCTCAATGAGCCCTGATGTGAAACCCGGCGATTATGAAATTCGACTCAGGACACCATCAGGACTTACCAATCCCCTGATTTTCCAGGTTGGACAATTCCCTGAATATTGTTGTTCTTATCATCAGTACAGATACGAAAAGGAAAATGTTGACAGGGATACAACCATACTGGAAGCCCCTGTTGTAATAAATGGAAGAATTCTTCCTGGTAAGGTCAACAGATTTACACTCAAACTCAAAAAGGGACAGGATATTACAATATTCGGGTACGCCAGAAAATTGATTCCGTATATTGCGGATGCTGTCCCTGGATGGTTCCAGGCAGTACTGGCGCTTTACGATGAAAACAAAAAAGAAGTTGCCTATAACGATGATACTGCATTTGACCCTGACCCTTCGATTAAGTTTCATGTGCCAGAAGATGGCATTTATATCCTTGAAATCAGAGATTCCATATATCGCGGCAGAGAGGACTTTGTTTACAGAATTTATGTGATGGACAACATTGAAACTGGTATCGAAGAAAACAGATCTGACTTTGACGAGAAAATTTCAATGTTGCCAGACAATATCAGAAATATGCCAAAATATAGAGAAATCGAACGAAAATTACAATCCGCTCAGTCAGTCCCATTTCCTGTATTGGTCAGCGGCTGCATTAACTATCCAGGAGATATTGACCGATATAACTTTTATGGCAGGGCAGGAGACACTGTTGTAATAGAGGTTTTTGGAAGACGACTGGGCTGGCCAATTGACTCACTGATTAGATTAAAAACAATGGATAAAGTTGTAGC
>DAONMJ010000125.1:0-3675 GCA_035392545.1 bacterium | reverse complement strand
ATCAATATGATGGCGCAGGCAAAAAAAGAAGAAAGAGTGAAGGTAAGTGTTCAAATTGCAGCAGAATTAATAAAGGGAATGAAAAATTTGTGTCAGGGCATACACATTATGCCCCTTGGTTGGGAAAAATATGTTCCTCTTGTACTGGAAGCATCAGCACTATAAATAATTATGGGATATCTTTCACCACCAGAAATTGCAGTTGCAATTGTTGAAAGTGGCAAGAAAAAAGTCGCACTGCGATTTCTGCCAATGGCTATTCTTGGATTTCTGGCAGGAGTATACATCGGATTTGGCGCACAATTATATACGATGGTTACACACGACCTTACAAAATATCTGGGTTGCGGGTTTTCAAAATTTCTTGGTGGAAGCGTTTTTACGGTTGGCCTGATGCTTGTTGTGATTGCAGGTGCAGAACTTTTCACTGGCAATTGTTTGATTCTTACTGGTGTATTAACCCGCGATGTAAAAATAAAAGAAATGTTTGGTAACTGGTTTGTTGTATATTTTGCAAATTTTATTGGTTCAGTATTCCTTGCTGGAGTGATATATCTTTCCGGACAATGGAAATTTAATGATATGGGTGTTGGAACAGCCATCGTTTCAACTGCAATAGCAAAGATAAACCTCACTTTTCCTGAAGCATTTTTCAGGGGAATTGCCTGCAACTGGCTGGTGTGTCTTGCAGTGGTTTTAGCCATGGCAGGTAAAGATACTGTGAGCAAAATTTTTGGTATTTATTTTCCTATCATGGCGTTTGTTGCAAGTGGTTTTGAACACAGTGTTGCCAATATGTATTTTATCCCTGTGGCTCTTTTTGTTAAGGGAAATATCGCTCTGGCAAATACAAATTTTGTTGGTGCAATCAATACTCTCACGTGGGGCAATTTTATTGTGAAGAATCTTGTCCCTGTGACACTGGGAAACATTGTTGGCGGAGCGATTTTTGTTGGTGCCGCCTATTATTTTGCGTATCTGAAAAAATACTCTTCCTGAAAAATTTGTCGTTTTCCATTCTGTATTATAAAATTATGGTCTGTAAAAGCCCCCATCGTCTAGCGGCCCAGGACAGGTGGTTCTCAGCCATCAGACACGGGTTCAAATCCCGTTGGGGGTACTAATAGGAAATGTTATGACCGACAGCGAGATTTTTAGATTTCTCGGGATTTTTTATCTGGCTGTATCCTTTGGAATAATTATTGATCCCGGGTACTATAGAAAATTTCTTCGTTCGTACTGTTGTGAACTGACAGCAATTTTTTTAAGCGGAATGATTGCAATGTTTGCTGGATATTTAATCATTACCCGGCATAATATATGGCAGAACACTCCGGCTGTGATTATAACAATTCTGGGGTGGCTTGCGTTTTTAAAAGGAATATTTATCATTGTTGTTCCACAGGCGTTTATAAGAATTGTTGAAATTTTTTTGAAAACCGAGAAAACGGTTTATCTGCAGGCAATAGGTGGATTGATTATCGGGATGATTTTTCTTTTGATTTCCTGTTTTTGAATATAGATTTCAATGAATTTCAGAGAGTACACTGGTTGTTTGCATATTCATCTGAATCCAGTTGTGCGGGATGAATATCTTGATGATATGGCTGCTGATGCTGGCAGGGCTGGATTAAATTTTCTCATTCTCACACCCCATACACCAAAAAATAAAAAACATAAAGATTATTTTCTTGGTGAAGGATATAGAAATAACGTTATGGTGCTTGCAGGAGAGGAGGCAGATGAAAAAAGCGTTTTTAACCATCTTATTGTGTATGGCGATAAAAACTGGGTGGGACGACAGCCAATTCATGAAATAATCAAGCAGGTGGAAAATTATTCTTTGCTTGCATTTGCTGCCCATCCTTATGGAAAACACCGTATTTTTGGAATTGAAAGCAATCATCAATGGACAAAAAAAGATTTTCTCAACAGTATTACAGGAGTGGAAGCGTGGTCTCTTTTGTTTGATTTCGCAGGAAAAACCAATCCTTCAAACATGATATTACGATATTTTCAATTCCCAGAAAATCTTACAGGACCCTGTTATTTTACATTAAAACTCTGGGATAAAATTTTGAATGAAAAAAGATTTGTTGGTGTTGCAGGACTTGATATCCATCCTTTGAAATACGCTTTCAGGTACCTTGATATCAAAGAAAGATTTAGCTATGGTTTTGTTTTCAAAACATTGAGAAATCATATCCTTGTTGATGAGGAATTTACTGGCGACATTTCAAAGGACAGAAATATTGTGTTAGAGGCATTGAAAAAAGGACGGCTTTTTTTTGCAAATGATTTACTCGCAGACAGCAGGGGTTTTTTCTTTGGTTCAGAAGATCAAACAAGGACGATGGGTGATTGCATTTCGACAGGTGAAAGGTTGATTATTGAGGTGCCAGAAGAAGTAGACATCAGAATTAAAAATAGGGTTGAGACAATCTGTTTTGAAAAGACGAAAAAAGCAGTGATTAAAGCAGCCATTGAAGGGTTTTACAGGGTGGAGGTATACTATAGAGAAAGACCATGGATTTTTTCAAATCCAGTGTATGTAAAAGGAGTTAGACCATGAAAGATTTTCCAAGGACAAATATAGGTGGAATTTCAGTTTCACGGTTGGTTATTGGGACGAACTGGTTGTTAGGGTTCAGCCACACATCAAAAGCAAAGGATAATTTCATCAGGGAAAACATAGGTATAAGAAAAAAAATGGCAGACATTTTCGAAGTGTTTCTGAATCATGGGATTGATACTATCGTAGCGCCGCCGAGAGAACTCCTTGTTCAGGCGATTCAGGAGGCACAGGATAGAATAGGGAAGAAAATGATATATATCTCAACACCAGCATTTCCAGTCAACAAGGATACACCTGTTTCTGGATTTTGTAACGATGAGACAAAAAAGATTCTTGAACAGGAGGCAAAGTCAGGTGCTGCAATCTGTATGCCTCATCAGTGTACGACAGATGCAATGGTTGACCGGTGTAGCAGAACAATTCGAAAGATGGATACATTGATGAAAATGATCAGGGAATTTGATATGGTTCCTGGTCTCAGTACTCACATGCCTGAAACTATTGTTTATGCCGATGAAACAGGGCTTGATACAGAGACATATATCAGTATTTTTAATGCAATGGGTTTTTTGATGCAAATTGAAGTTGACTGGGTTTCAAAAATTATTCAGAATGCCAGAAAACCAGTGCTTACAATTAAACCGTTTGCTTCAGGGCAGATCAGGCCATTGCAGGGTCTAACATTTGTCTGGAATGCCATAAGACCTCAGGATATGGTGGCAGTGGGTGTGATGAGCCCTGATGAGGCGAAGGAGATCATAGAGATTTCTTTTGCGATTCTGGAGAAAAGGTTTCCTGATTATCAACTACAGGAAACCAGAAGTAAAAAGTCAATCAAGTAAAACTAAAAGTTTTCTATCAACTGTGTTTCAATCACACGCATTGTTTTCCACTTTCCTTTCAAAAATCTTGTAAAAAACAATACTGCCAGTGCTATGACATAGATTGTTGCTATTGTCCAGGCGACGTAAATACCCTTCTGCAGCAAAACGACAAAAATCCAGCTGGGTATTATAAGAACAAGAACAGAAATGAATAGAAGAATTGTCATAATAAAACGGGTATCTCCTGCTCCCCTGAGAGCAGAAGAAAATATGACA
>DAONMJ010000124.1:0-3708 GCA_035392545.1 bacterium | reverse complement strand
TATTTATTGATAAGCCACTTGCGGATAATGAACAGGATTTGAAAACTTTTTATCACTGGCATAATCAAGGTAAGAAAATAATGTCTTGTTCAAGTATGAGGTATGCCAAAGAAATAAGAACAAGTGATTTTTTATCTGCTGGAGAGATTGAGTTTATCAACGGAATTATGGCAAAATCGTGGAAAAGATATGGTGTTCATGCAGTTGAGGGTTTGTGTGCCATTGCCGGGTTTGGAATAGATTCCATATTGAATACTGGTGATGAAAATTTAAACCTTGCCTTTATTGATTTTAAGTCAGGGCTTCAATGCCTTCTGCAGGTAATCTATCATTCCACGATTTTTGGCAGATATGATGTCTTCTGCAGGAACAAAACCTGGACTGTAGAAACAAAGGATTTCTTTTATATGTTCAAAAAACAATTGCAGGATATTGTGGAATTTGTTAGAACAGGTACTCCACCTTTTCCTTTTTCTGAGACAGTGGAAATAATAAAAACTGTTATAGCGGGAATCAAATCAAAACAGGAAAAAAGAAGGGTGTTTTTGAAAGAAATCAACCTGGACAGTTGAACACGGGGAAAAAATGAAAAAAATACTTGTTGTGGGCGGCGGAGGGATTGGTAAAAGACATATTGATGGATTTTTCAGGACCGGCCAATGTGAGGTTTCTGTTTGCGAGGTTGATCATAAAAAGATTGAACAGATAAAACAAACCTATCAGTTACATTCCACATTTTCTGACTTTAATTCGATCGATCTTTCTCAGTTTGATGCAATTGTAATTGCTACACCTGCGACCCATCATGTTTCAATGGCAAAAAGATGTGCGATGGCATTTGTTTCTTTTATGCTGGAAAAGCCAATCTCTGTAACTTTTGACGGTGTGGACGAACTTGTTAAAATTATAAATAAAAAGAAAGTTTTATGCGGGGTTGGTTATACAAGACGAAGCATTCCATCTTTTAGAAAATTAAAAGAATTAGTTAATAGCGGGATTGTGGGCGACATTAAAATGGCAAATTTTTACTGCGGTCAGGACTATAGAAAAATCAGGACTGATTTTTCTCAGATATATTTTGCAAGAAAAGAAATGGGGGGCGGCGTTTTAAGAGATTTCATTACGCATTTTATTGATATGGCACAATGGTTTATAGGGAAACCCGAAAAGGGCTATGTTTTGCAGGACAATCTGGTTTTTGGTGACGCTGTTGAAACTGATGACTCTGCAATCCTGATTGGTCGATTTTCCGGTAATCTTGTAAGTTTTTATTGTAATGCCTTTCAGAAACCAAATGAATTTGTTGTTGACCTTGCTGGTACAAGGGGAAATCTAAAATATGTACTCGTGACTAAATCGTTATCAAGGATACTGTTTGCGGACGATGATTCTGGTGAATGGAAGGTGTTACATGAATTTAAAGACGAAGCGAAAAACTACTACTTATATCAAGCAGAACATTTCCTTGAATTGCTTGATGGGAAACCAAACGATTTCACCTCTATTGAAGAAGCAGCAGAAAATCTCAGATTCATTCTTGATGCGATTGAAAATTCCATTCAGGGGAAATAAATTCTATGGGCGCAGCGTTTTTCCTCGCCTTATGGATTACCCTCGTTTTCATTATCCTCGGCATAGAATTTTATTATTACATTCTTGCACGATACTTAGAAAAAGACCTCACAGCACTTGAAGGAATTGTTTTTATTATCCTTTTTTGCATCTCCATTGTAATATTTGCAAAATCATGGGCTTTTTTCTCTGGATTGATTTCAATAGCATTACTGCCTGCGGTTGATTTAGTTATCCGGGCAATAGTTGAATCAAAAGAAAAAGCTCTTCATCGGCTTCAGGAACAAAAAAACCTTGAAAACTGGCTTTATACAATAGAAAAGCACCCGGGAAATGTTAACGCGTATATATCTATTGGCGACATTTATTTTCAAAAACGTAATTACCAGCAGGCACTCATCTATTACAAGAAAGCGCAAGAAATTATGGATCTACCCTACATAAAAGAGAAAATTGGTATTACGGAAAAAGAAATTGCGATAAAAAATGGTGTTATATGGGTTTGCCCTGAATGTAGTTTTGACAACCTGGGAGAGTTTCAAAAATGCAAGGTATGTGGTTATTCAAAAATTGATAGAAACATCCTTGCTGAAATCAAAAGAAATAAAAAAGAAATTTTAAAGGCCTGTGTGTGGATTTTAATAGGACCATTTACCCTGATCTTATTTTTTGCCCTGTATGTTGTGATGCCAATCTATCTTGCTCTCATTATTACACTGGCTGTGATATATTTTACAATTAGATATTTTATAACCTACTGATGGAGATTCTATTTGAATATTAAAACCTGTCCTTCATCCAGTTTATGAAAATTTTTCGTTGTAAGTCGTGCCGTAGAAGAAAGCTCTCTCCCATGTTTTAAAAATTTAGAATAATCATATCGGGCGAGATGAAAAATCCATTGATCAGTCTTTTCTGGACTCCTGCCATTTAATGTAGGAAGTGATGCAAATGGAATCGCAATTTCTATTGACCAGTACATATCTACATCAGATGTATCATTAATGGTACCATTAATGTATGTTTCTATCAGAATTCCTTCACAATTCCATTTTGCACACTCAAGGACGTTACTCAAACATTCAGGTCCTGGTATTAGAGCGTCAAAAATTGTTTTAATGGGTGAAAATTCAAACTCATAGTATTGTGGTTTTTCCGGAGATGTCTTAAAGAATATTTCCACAACATCTTCTTCCCAGGTAAAACTATCTCTTTTTGTATACGTCGCCCTTATATCATCGTCGTAACATTTGAAACCAGCATACAAATATTCGTCATTATAGAGCAACTTGGCGATGGTAATTGAACGAGGGGATTCCAGTGTTACAGGAACAAAAAATTCAAGATTCTCGGCTTTGTTCCACACCTCTTCATTAAGAACACCATCAATTTTTATTTCTTCTGACGCATACTGGCATTCGTACACTATTTTTCCCATTTTCGTGGCAATGTAAAAGAGCGGGATACGGGAATCGAACCCGCATTTCAAGCTTGGGAAGCTTGCACTCTACCATTGAGTTAATCCCGCTTTCATTTAATTATACCTGTGAAAAAGTGAAAATCAAGATAAACAAATCATTAAGAATCCTGGCCATCAGAACCAAACCTTGAAAGGTTTTTGCTCAGTGGAAGGAATCTGAATCTTGTAAAAAATGCTATAAGACAGAAAACCGTTACCCAGGCAATATTGCCTGAAATCAGGAAACCAAGAAATCCTGTAAGACTGATGTAGTCAAGTACTGCAATCCCCAAGATATTGAACGCTATTGGATTTGTCTGTGCCTGTTTAAATATCTTTTTTCTTAATAACTGCAGTATGCCATCCATGAAAAAGAATACTCCTATACCCGAAAGATAGAGAAAATATTGAACGATTCGCATGGTCTGGTTCACTTCATAAAACTCTGCAGGGGGCTGGTATGAAAGGGAACTTTTCATAAAATACGCTATCAATAACAATATCAGTGGATCCGCCATCATCGCGATATTCAGAACTTTTAATCTACTTGCTAATGCATTGTTTTCCATTTAATTATCATATTACATCTTGACGATTTTTGCAAAAAAAAATATACTTTTACCAGCGCCTGTAGCTCAATAGGATAGAGCATCTGCCTTCTAAGCAGAGGGTTGCCC
>DAONMJ010000123.1:0-3721 GCA_035392545.1 bacterium | reverse complement strand
CGATAGGAATGCCCGCACTTTTTGCATTCATAATCATAACTTGGCATTTCTATCCCTCCTCCTGTTTATAAAAAATTTTAACTTTTTTTGCTAAATTGGTCAAACTTTAAAACTTAAAAATTTAGATTATTTTTATTTCTTGCTGGATTCAGTTTATACGGAGGACTCGCATTTTTTCAGTAAATTCTCCCAGCGTCTATCAACTTCCTGCTGGATTCCCTCAATAATTTTTTCGTTGCCGGGCTTTAATAAATGCGCAAATCTCCCCTGAATTTTTAACCACTCAATAATGGGTTTCTTTTCCTTTGGTTTATAATTGAGTTTATATTTGCCATCAATAACTTCGTACAGTGGCCAGAAACATGTTTCAACCGCAAGTCGAGTGATTTCCATTGCAATTTCTGGTTTATGAGGCCAGCCGAGACGACACGGAGAAAGCACATTGATAAATGAAAAACCATCTGTGTTAATGGCTTTCTCCACTTTATTTGTAATATCATTCCATCTTCCAGGAATGGTTTGTGCAGCATAAGGGATATTGTGGGCAATCATGATTCCCATAATATCCTTTGAAAACTGGATCTTTCCCGGAATGACTTTTCCTGCAGGCGATGTGGTTGTTGAAGCGCCTTTTGGAGTTGCTGAAGAACGTTGAATACCAGTATTCATGTATGCCTGATTGTTATAGCAAACATAAAGCATCTTATGTCCGCGTTCTGCTGCGCCAGAAAGGGATTGAAGACCTATATCATATGTTCCGCCATCACCACCAAAAGCAACAAAAACAACGTCTTTGTCAATTTTACCCTGTTTCTTTAATGACCTGTAGGCTGTTTCAACCCCACTTACTGTGGCTGCAGCGTTCTCAAAGGCCGAGTGGATAAAAGGAGTATCCCAACTTGAGTAAGGAAAAATCGTTGATGAAACTTCAAGACACCCTGTTGCGCAGCCGACAACCACAGGTTTATCTATGGCGTTCATTACAAGCCGAGCCACAACCCCTGCCCCACAACCCGGGCAGAGCCTGTGACCACTGACAAACTTTTCTTTTCTTTTTGCAAGTTCTTTAATTGATGGCATTTTCTCACCCCTGATTGAATTATCTTACTCCGATATATTTTGTTGTTACTGTTTTTCCTTCTTTTCCGATTTTGAATAAGTCGTCAAATATTGTTTCTATATCCTGTTCTTTTACTTCTCTGCCACCCAGACCATAAATATAATTTGCAAGTGCTGGTTTCTTTTCAGATTCATAAAGAGATGTGCAGATTTCAGTGTAAAGTGGACCACAATATGCATTAAGTCCATCTGCCCTGTCCATTACACCGATGACTTTTATATTTTCCAGTGTCTGTCTAACCTTCATATAATCAAATGGTCTGAAAACCCTGATTTTCAACAAACCAACTTTTTTACCCTGGGAACGTAGTTTATCTACAACATCTTTTGCTGTTCCAGCGGTTGAACCAATAAGAACAATGGCATATTCAGCATCATCAAGCTGGTATTTTTCAAAAAATTCGTATTTTCTACCAGAAAGTTTAGCGTATTTATCGGCAATGTCATTGATTACCTTGATACTTCTGGTCATTGCTTCTGCAATCTGTCTCCTGTGCTCAAAGTAGTAATCCTGAAGATCAAGGGCACCAAGCGTGATGGGCTTATCAAAATCAAGTACTGTGGGTCTTTCGGGAGGAATACCAACAAACGATTGGACATCGCTGTCATTAAGAATTTCAGCAACTTCAAGACAATGGCTTAAAATAAAACCATCGGTTGTTGCCATAACAGGAAGTCTGACATCTGGATGTTCTGCAATTCTAACTGCCTGAATAAGATTATCATATGCCTCCTGAACATTCTCAGAATAAATCTGTATCCAGCCACTATCTCTTGCGCCCATGGTATCTGAGTGGTCGCAGTGTATATTGATTGGCGCAGATAATGCCCTGTTCACGACTGCCATTATAATCGGCAATTTCAAACCAGCCGCGATATAAAGCATTTCCCACATCAATGCAAGTCCCTGGGCAGATGTTCCTGTCATTGTTCTTGCGCCAGCAGCAGATGATCCAATACAGGCGCTCATTGCACTGTGTTCACTTTCTACTGCAATGTATTCGGTTTTTACCAGCCCGTCTGCGACAAACTGAGAAAAAATCTGAACGATTTCTGTTGCTGGTGTGATAGGATATGCAGCGACAACATCAGGGTTTATCTGCCGCATTGCTTCAGCAAAAACTTCGTTTCCTGTTTTTGTAACTTTTTTTAAAGAGGGCATCTTGGCTCCTTTCAAAAAATCAAAAAAAATGGTAAGATTTAATAAATAATAACGCAAAATAAAAAAATGTCAAAAATGAACACTGTTATTCAAATAGCCCTTGATTTTGTTGATATTGACCGTGCATTAAGGGTCGCCAGAGAAGCCGTGAAGGGTGGTGCTAACTGGCTTGAAGCAGGTACTCCTCTGATTAAATCCTGTGGGCTTGATGCTGTCAGAATGCTAAAAAAAGAATTTCCACAACATTCTGTTGTTGCGGATATGAAGGTGCTTGATGCAGGAAGAACCGAAGTTGAAATTGCGGCAAAAAGCGGCGCTGATATCGTTGTTGTGATGGCGCATGCTTCTGACAGCACCATTCAAGAAGCCATTGAAGCCTCAAGAAATTATGGAGCAAAGATTCTGGTGGATTTTATGGAAGATGCCTGCAATATTGAAAGGATAAAAACAATTGCAGGGTTCCATCCGGATTTCATTGGTGTTCATATTCCTATAGACCAGCAAATGACAGGCAATATTTCTTTTGATTTCTTAAAGAAGATTTCCAAAATTGTTAGTGTGCCACTTGCAATTGCTGGTGGACTGAACTCTGAAAACGTCACTGATGCCATAAAAGCAGGCGCAAGCATTCTCATTATTGGTGGCGCTGTAACCAAGTCAGAAAATGCTGAAAAGGCAGTAAGAATAATTAAAAAAGCCATTGAAACAGACACCCCAATTAAATCAGAACTGTTCAAAAGGTACACTGCAGACAATCTTGATGAGGTGTTTTCAAAGGTTTCGACTGCAAATTTGTCAGATGCCATGCATCGAAGTGGCTGGATTCCAGATATAAAACCAGTAAGTTGTACAGGAAAGTTTTTCGGACAAGCAATTACTGTGAAGACCTATCCAGGGGACTGGGCAAAGCCCGTAGAGGCTGTGGACATTGCCCGGGCAGGACAGGTTGTGGTCATCGATGCCTGCGGTCTGCCACCAGCCGTATGGGGAGAACTGGCAACCCACAGTGCATCAGTAAAGAAACTTGCAGGTGTGGTTATTCATGGCGCAATAAGGGATGTGGAGGAAATTAAGAATCTTAAATTCCCTGCATTTGCAACGCTATGCTGTCCTCAGGCAGGAGAACCAAAAGGACTTGGCGAAATCAATACCCCGATTCAAATAGGACCCATAAAAATTTTACCTGGTGACTGGATTGTTGGAGATGAAGATGGCGTGGTGTGCATACCTTCTCAAAAGGCAGCAGAGATAGCCAATAGAGCAATGGATGTGCTTGAAAAGGAAAACAGGTTGCGAGCAGAAATCAAGAATGGTGGTACATTGAGTGAGATAACACATTTGTTGAGGTGGGAAAAGCAAAAATAGGGGAATGGATGGAAAGACAGAAGCATTATTTCACATACGCTGCGGTGCAGACAAAACTACGGATAAATCCGCTGC
>DAONMJ010000122.1:0-3757 GCA_035392545.1 bacterium | reverse complement strand
GCATTCTTTCATTAAATCAGGGTTATACCTGCCATTGACGATAGCACTCCAGGAAAAGATATGGCCATTGCCTTCATTGGTCCCAATAAAAGCCAGTTTTGTCATCTCTTAAGGATACAATCCTTTTAATCGCGAGGACTCGGCAACCCTTTCAACGGCGATGATCAACGCTGCTTCTCTGAGGGAAATCTTTTTCTTTTCTGCCAGAGCAACAACGTTATTGAACGCTGAATCCATCATCGTTTTCAATCTTTCGTTTACCTGGTCTTCGTTCCAGTAGAATGACTGCATGTTTTGACGCCATTCAAAATAAGAAACAGTCACACCGCCGGCATTTGCAAGAATATCCGGAATAACTGTGATACCTTTTTCTTTCAAAATTGCATCTGCTTCTGTTGTAACAGGCCCATTTGCGGCTTCACATATCAATTTTGCCCGAATTTTATCAGCGTTTTTATCAGTAATTGATGATTCAAGGGCAGCAGGAATTAAAATATCAGTATTAAGCTCAAGGACTGATTCGTTTGAAATTTTTTCGGCATCCTTATAATTTATAACACTCTTCGTGCTTTTTTTAACTTCAATGAGACGTCTTACATTAATGCCATCTTTATTATAAATTGCACCCGTTGAATCACTCACACCAATAATTTTAAATCCATCTTTTCCAAGCAATAATGCTGCATGCTGTCCTGCATTACCAAATCCTTGAATAACTACTTTTTTCCCATCAATGGACTGATTTTTATATTTCAGATAATTCATTATGACGTAATAAACCCCTCTGCCTGTGGCTTCATTTCTTCCTGCTGAACCACCTATTCCCAGGGGTTTCCCGGTAACCACAGCGGTAACATTTTTCCCGGACAGAACAGAATATGTATCCATCAGCCATGCCATAATTTGAGCATCTGTATTCACATCTGGCGCTGGAATATCTTTTTCCGGACCAATGATATCAAAAATTTCTGCAGTGTATCTGCGGGTCATCCTTTCAAGTTCACCAGCAGACATTTGCTTTGGATTGCATATGATACCACCCTTCCCACCTCCAAAAGGGACATTCATTACAGCGCATTTCCAGGTCATCCACATAGAAAGGGCTTTGACTTCTTCTATCGTTACGTCGGGATGGTATCTAATCCCACCTTTTGCTGGACCTCTTGCAGTATTGTGTTGAGACCTGAAACCGGTAAAAACCTTAACGTTACCATCGTCCATACGAACAGGTATTGATACGATGATAACCCTTCTTGGCTCTCTTAATTTGCCGCGCAACCAATTTTCAAGTCCCATCATTTCAGCAACACCATCAAATTGTCTTTGAGCAATCGTCCATGGATTATCCATTCTTTTCCTTTCGTTGTTATTGTTATCTGATTTGATTTTATGGCAATGATTTTACCATAAACATCACAAAATAACAAAATTTTTTAATAGAGAATTCTTAAGTCAAGATAAATCACCTCAAAATTTTCCGTATGTTTCTACAAGTTCTCTCATACGAATAATTTTGTTCTCTTCGGCGCCAGGAGGAACCTGGTCTCCTGCTGCTGCAAATAATCTGAAACTTTCCTGCTTTGTTGAGAGCCAGTCAATGACTGTTTTTTCAAAATTTTTTAAACCTGTATCCTGAAGCCAAACGACAGGTGGTACTCCTCCAGAAAGAATGAAGTCATTACCTGCTTCCTGTCTGCACTGGATAGGCGTAAGGTCTCCCATCGGCGCTGGCGTAATCGCATCTCCACAGTCAGCACCTGTTTCTGCGATCATTTTTATGCAATTTTTCAATTTACCATCTATATGGACAGAGACCTTTTTACCTGCAAGATGAAATCTTCTAACAGCTTCTGTATAAAAAGATTTTGACCATTTACTAAAAAATTCAGGAGACTGAATGTCTGAGGAAAAATTATCTCCCATCATAATTACCTCTGCAGGGGATTCACAAAGAAGGTCGACAAGTTTTAAATTGTTTTCATTCACCTGACTGACAAATTCCTTTAAATCCTGTTCCATATCATACGTTGCATAAATGGTTTCGGCAACCCCCATCCATGCATTCAATAGTTGTCCCATGGCACTGTAACCAAAAGGCATATAAACAATTCCAAACCTGCCCACTGCCTTTTTCCATCTGATATAACTATTAAAGTCGGGATAGAATGTTC
This sequence comes from bacterium, assembly GCA_035392545.1. GTDB lineage: Bacteria > Ratteibacteria > UBA8468 > B48-G9 > DTJG01 > DTJG01. The sequence continues at coordinate 1,586 of DAONMJ010000122.1, read as the reverse complement.
GATGCACAAGAGCATATTGAAGAATTTTAAGGTCATTTCTGCTTTTTATACCCCATTCCTTAATTGGCCATGAATACGATTTTTGTTCCCACACACGACGTCTTCTAATTGTACCGTAGGGTGTGTGATATTCCCAAACAATGGAAATTGAATTACCATATTTTTCCTTCCATACACGACATTCAACATCATTTGTGTATTGAACCTTCCATCCAATACCGAAAATAGGCACATAAAACCCAGCATTAAATTTCTTATGAATGTCAATCAATCCTTCGTCTGGATCGTCGTACGGCATTGTCAAGTCCCATGATAGGCTATACCGATGATAGTACCAATGGGACATGTCCAGGATAAAAGGTACACAGTCGGGTTTATGGCATGAAAAAACCGAAAGCATTCTTTCTCTGATGTCCATCTCGCTTAATACAAGATTTTGACCACAATTTTCCTGATTTTACTGGATTCGCCTGCTTTAATTCGTACCCGATGACAATCATGAGGAAAAAAAATAGCAAAATATTTCTCTGTAACAGGGAAATAAATACCTTTACCCTTAAAAAGCATGTAATCGTCCTGTTCAATATATTCACCAATGGGCTCCATATTTTCTATGTTCGAATAACCCATAATTTCAATACCCTTTACCAGATATTGCAGATCTGCGTATTTCCTGTGAGATTCCCATGCAACTTTATCTTCTGATAATGTGTAATAATCCTGAACAAGGGCAAAAACCTTGCTTCCATTGATTTCATATTTGCCTGGAGGTATTGTTTTGCAATCAATCTTTTCAAGAAATTCAAAGGCCTGCACAAACCTTTTTCCAATATCATTATAGACCCGACAATTATTAATATTATCAATAATCATTGTTCCTCCGTTTTGTATTTTTGTATTTAGTTTAATATATCTATAAAAGATTGCAAAACATTGTTGGGATAAACAGTAAAGAATAACATATAAACGTATCAGGGTTATAAAAGAGTTATTTAAATCTTGAGGTAACGAAGGACATCACATTACAAATATTATATAATGATATATCGAAATTTCACTGATAAAGGAGATGAAAATGAAACAGGAAATGAGAAGAAGCCGGGTGTTAAACAAATTGAGAAAGGGTGAAATTGCATTGAGTACAAAAATCAACCTTACTGATCCGGTCTCTGTGGAACTTGCGGCACTCGCTGGTTTTGATTGTGTCTGGCTTGATATGGAACACATCCCCTGTGACTGGGAGAATATCTGCAACATGGTCAGGATGGCAAAAATATATGATATTGACTCAATGGTAAGGGTTCCGAAAGGTTCATACTCTGACTTAATCAAACCTCTTGAGGCAGATGCCACTGGCATAATATATCCCCATTTGATGAATCTGGAGGAAGCAAAAAAACTTGTTTATTTTACAAAGTTTCATCCTGTTGGCAGAAGACCTCTTGACGGAGGAAATGCAGATGCAAAATACTGTCAAATTGACATTCAGGCATATGTTCAGATGGCTAATAGAGAAAGATTTGTCATGGCACAGGTTGAAGACCCTGAGATTCTTTCAGAACTTGAAGATATTGCTAAACTTAACG
>DAONMJ010000121.1:0-3764 GCA_035392545.1 bacterium | reverse complement strand
CGGTTTTTATACCGAGCTCTATTGCTTTTTCATTTACCACAGGAAGTGCTCCTGGCAGTCCGAGACACACAGGACACACCTGTGTGTTCGGTTCTTTTCCAAATCTGGTGGAACAGCAGCAAAACATTTTTGATTCCGTCAAAAGTTCAACATGCACTTCCAATCCAATAATTGTTTGAAATTCATTCATTTTAGATTCGGAAGGCTGTAACTGAAAGTGTTACGCCGAGAGTTTTACCAGGAGTCAGGGTTAATTGATAACCATTTTTTACTGCATCAGACAGAATTGCCCTTCCGGAAAAAGGTTCCAGTGCGATACTATAGGTTCGTCCATACCATGGATATCCAAAACTGCCACGAGCAACCCTCCAGAACCATATGTATTTGAAAACATCCACGGGAAATTCGAACCTGAACCCCAGAGACAATTCAGGATTGATGATTTCGTATTTCCCTTCTTTTAATTCAGAAATAAATATCATATCTGATACTTTTGCATCAGGTCCAGGAACCCTGCCAAGGTCAACTGGTTTTCCATTAATGCCTTCAACCTCGGGCCATGAGCCAATTCCTTGCTTAAGGCCTGTCAGAGAAACCCCATCTCCTGGCATGACTTCAACCCTTGCACCCTTTTTAATGTTGATGATACAGTTTCCATCAAGGAACGGTTCTCCAAATGCAGGATGATGTCCCCATAGAAAGTCCATGTCTTCTCCTGCTTCATTAACTATTTTTTCCTCGATGGTAAGTTCAGATGAACCGGATTTTAATGTGAGGATTTTTTCAAGATAGAATGGAGTTCGCAGTGTTCTCACCCAGAATCTGATTTTCAATGACCTTTCTGAATTTTCGAGTACCTCAAATTCCCATGGAAGGGTTGCTACTTCACCATGCAGGCCGATGTCAGCGCCTTTATATTCGCAAGGTCTACCGGCATTTGGAAAGCACTCCTGCCATCCACCGGGATAATAGTCAAGGAATTTTCCAAGTTTTCCATGAATTGTTTCAGGAAATCCCTGTCTGTACAATGGAAACGGACTTCTCCACATGAAATCAATATCAGTTGGTTTATAAAGAAATTCCACAATATCGGTTCCTTTATCCACCAGAATACCTATTCGTAACAGTTCATTCTCCATATACAAAATTTTCCCGAGTTTCCATTCATAACAAGCCCATCGGCAGCCTTTTTTATTAGAAAACATTTAATTTGACTCCTGTTCCAGCCAGTAAGCCTGTTCGCCATTGACTAATGTTCTGGCGCATATCAAATGTTTTTGATAGTAAGAGTCTTCAAGATTGGCAACCACAACCTTTCCTGATTCTCTGCTTGCATGTATAAATTTATTGTCTCCTATGTAAATACCAACGTGGTTAATTCTTCCTTTGTAACCAAAGAAAATCAAATCACCGGGTTTCAGCGCACTTACAGGGATTACTTCACCTGTTTTTGCCTGTTCCCTTGATGTTCTCGGAAGAGAAAGTCCTGCTGCTTCATAGGACTTTTTCGCGAGGCCAGAGCAATCTATTCCTGTTTTGGATAATCCACCATAGCGATACGGTGTATTGATAAAATTCAGGGCATTTTCAATGATTCTTGAAGCAAGAAGGTTAGAACCGGTATTCTCTATTTTCTCCTGGCTTGACAGAGAGGTTTCCTTTTCTGTTGCTTCTTTATAACTTGCCATTTCAGGTATTACCAGTGTTTGACCGATTTTTATTTTTCCATCAGTTAATAGATTTGTTTCCCTGAACGCTGATACGCTGATACCAAATTTTTCAGCTATTGATTCAAGGGTATCGCCAAGTTTTACCCTATAATAAACCTTTGGAGAAACCGGAGCAATAGGAGTGGGATTAATCACAGGGGCAGGGATTTCTTTCACTATTCTGGCAACGATGAGCGTTTTACCGGGTTTGATTGTATTTGTTTTCAATCCATTAAGACGTTTTATACTGGCAACAGTAGTGCGATATTTGCTCGCTATCTTACTCAGTGTTTCTCCCTTTTTCACGGTATGATATTTATTGATGGATATTGTTGTTGCCTGAGGAGTAGCGGGCGCATTTTCGTTTGCAACCTGCTGGGTTTTGCTTTCTGTTATTGCGATTACCTGTTGTGTATCAGAATCTGTTAGTTTTTCTTCTGTTTTCAAAATGATTTTCTGACCCAATGCAAGTTTTGAACTTTTTAAGTTGTTCAATTTTTTCAATTCGTCAATTGAAATTCCTGTTTTTTTGCTGATAGAAGAAAGTGTATCTCCTTTTTTCACAAAGTACGCATTCGCTTCAGAGATGTTGTCTTTTTTCTGAATTTCTGTATGAGATTTTTGTGTCTTTTCCTGTTGAACAAGCACCAGTTTCTGCCCGGGCATAATGGCATTTGTCTTCATGTTATTGTACGCCTTTAATTTTTCAACTGAAATTCCTGTTGTTTTGCTTATGGATGAAAGTGTGTCTCCCTTTTTTACAATGTAATAATGAGAATCAACAGGCTTTTGTATCGCTTCGTATTTGTTAACGATAATAGTTTGACCTGGATATATTCTGTTTGAATTTAGATTATTCCACTTTCTTAATTGTTCGATGGTTGTATTATATCTTTGTGCAACTGATGATAGTGTTTCGCCCTTCTTAATGACATGACGTTGAACAATTGTATTAGCACAAATTACGTTTGCAGCCATAAATACAACGATTGGTAAAAAAAGTATGGATTTTCTCACCTTTCCCCCTTTTCAAGAGGTTCAAACATTTTTGCAATTTCTTTTTTTTTCTCTTCAAAATACGTATCAATTTTTGATTTTAATCCTTCCATTCCTTCAAGAATTGAAATTCTTTCCGCCAATTTTTCCTGTTGTTCAATAATTATGGAAAGTGCTTTTGCCAGAGGGTCTGGTAGTTGTCCATGGTCAAGGTCAACCTTTCTTACTGGATGCGCTCCAGCAACTCTTGCAGGTACACCCACAACCGTGGAACCAGGCGGTACATCTCTTATTACCACAGAACCTGCCCCTATTTTCGCATCCTCTCCTATTTCTATTGCTCCGAGCACAATTGCTCCTGCTCCTATAACGGCATTATTACGTACTGTGGGGTGTCTCTTTTTTTTTTCAAGAGAAGTTCCGCCAAGTACAACCCCCTGATATAATAACACATCATCACCAATTTCTGAAGTTTCTCCTTTGACAACACCCATTCCATGGTCAATGAAAAATCTTCTTCCGATGGTTGCTCCAGGATGGATTTCAATTCCTGTAAGAAATCGTGTAAAGTGGGAAATAAATCTTGCAAATGTTCTTGCTCTGTGTTTCCAGAGGTAATGTGATATGCGATACATCCATATGGCGTGAAGTCCCGGGTAACACAATAGCACTTCAATTAAATTTCTTGCTGCAGGATCTTTTCTGAATACTGTCTGAATATCTTCTCTTATTCTTCCTATCATAAATTTAACATTCCAGGATTTTCCATTACCATTTTCAACTTCTGTAAAAATGCTCCACCATATGCTCCATCAACGATTCTGTGATCAAGTGACAGAGTAACCCACATTGTTTTACCAATAACAACGTTGTTATTTTCAACAACTGGTTCTGTCTCAATAGAACCAACTGCCATTATCGCAGTACCTGGAGGATTAATGATTGCCTGGAATTGAGTCACTCCAAACATGCCAAGGTTTGTTATCACAAATCTGCAATTTTCCATGTCTTCTTTTGTGATTTTACCGCTTCTGACTTTTTCCGCAAGGTTGGACCTGG
>DAONMJ010000120.1:0-3772 GCA_035392545.1 bacterium | reverse complement strand
ATCTCCCTTTTATAAAGGGAGAATGAAATCCCCCTTTTGTAAAGGGGGAAAATGGAGGAAGAATTTTGAAAAGAGGGAAAACAAGGGGAGGAATTTGTAAAAGGGGGAGAACGGGGGAGGAATTTTGAAAAGGAGAAATATAAAGAGGGAAAACCGCGAAGTAAATTGAAAAAGCAAAAAAATACTTGACAGAAAATGCGCCCGTTATACAATTTATTCAAAACAATTTCAGTGGCTAAGAAAGGAGAATGATGGCTCAAAACATTTCTGTCATCAAGAAAAAGAAACACCCGACGATTGATTTTGCAGCCAGTCAGATTAAAAAATACCTGAAAAAAGCAGGATTAACAAAGCGCATTCAGATTATTCTTGACATTGAAAACCAGAGTAATGAAGACACAATATCAATCCAGCCACACAACAGTGGCTATTTCATCACGGGCTCAAACCCAAGAAGCGTGTTGTTTGGTGTATATCGATTCCTCTCTGAACTCGGATTCAGATGGATACGACCAGGAAACCGTGGAGAAATCATTCCTGATATCAAAAGCATCAGAAAAAACATCAGAATCAACGAAAAGGCGTCGTATAAATACAGAACCTTGTGCATTGAAGGTGCCACATCATTACAGCACATACTTGACCTGATTGACTGGGCAGCAAAAAACGGAATGAACGGATACTTTATTCAATTTGACTATGGAACGCATTTTTTCAAACGTTGGTACAGCCACCAAGATAATCCTTACATGAAGCCAGAAAAATTCGACGAGGATGACGCAAGAAAAGCCGTTGAAATCATTACAGAAGAAGTCAAGAAAAGGGGTATGAGATTAGAAAAAATGGGACATGGCTGGACATGCCGCGCGCTTGGTATAGAAGGTGAAGGATGGGACCCAGCAAAAAACTCAATATCCGAAATACCTGAAGAAAAAAGAAACTGGATCGCAATGATAGACGGAAAACGAGAATTTTTCAAAAATGTTCCACTCAACACAAATCTGTGTTATTCAAATCCATCTGTGCGTTCAGCCATTGCAGACGCAATCGTTGAATATGCAGAAAAACATCTTGAAGTTGACGCAATCCATCTCTGGCTTGCTGATGGCTCAAACAACAATTGCGAATGTGAAAACTGCCAGAAAGCAAGGGTCTCTGATTTCTATGTACAAATCCTCAATGAACTGGATGAAAAACTTACCAGCCGAAATATTTCAACAAAAATTGTTTTCCTTATCTATGTTGACCTTCTCTGGCAACCTGAAATTGAAAAAATAAAAAACCCTGACAGGTTCATCATTATGTTTGCGCCCATCACGAGAAGTTATATTCAGTCATTTGCAAACACAAAACCCGAACAAGGTATAAAACCTTACATAAAAAACAAACTTGAATTTCCTAAAAATGCAGCAGACAACATGCTTTATCTTCAAAAATGGCAGGAAATGTTTAAGGGAGAAGGCGTTGATTTTGATTATCATGTTATCTGGGCTTGCTATTATGACTTAAACCACTTCACGATTGGCAACGTTTTATACAGGGACATTGTATACCTTAAAAATATGAATCTGCACGGATTTATTTCGTGTCAGAATCAACGCGTATCCTTTCCGACAAATTTTCTTATGGATATTCTTGCAAAGACACTATGGAACAGGAAAATACCATTTGAAAAAATTGTTCAGGAAAGTTTTTCAGACGCATTCGGAACAAATGACTCAAAAAAAGTGATTGATTTTCTCAGGAAGATGTCATTGCTGTGGAAACCAATGTTTGAACCAGTGTTTATTCCGCAGCCCGATGAAAAACGGATAGCCGCTGGCATCAAAAACATCAAAACAATGGAAAAACTGTGTGCACAATTCAAACCATTTGTTGCCAGAAAAGCAAAATCCACAACCGGCGCAACCGGCTGGTCGTGGAAATATTTGAATTATTATCTGGAACTTCTTGAGGTTTTGTTGCCCGCAATGTTAAATTACCTTCAAAGGACTTCTGAATGCAGGCAAAAGTTTGAGCAGGTATTTGAATTTCTCAGAAAAAATGAAAAAATCCTTCACCCTACCCTTGATGTTTCCACATATATCAAGGTGCTTCAGTGGAGGGTCAACGAAGCAGAAGGCAATACATGACGCATAGAGAAAGGGTTGTTGCAGCCATCAAAGGCGAGCCAGTCGACAGAGTCCCTGCTGATTATTACGGAACACCTGAGGCAACCCAAAAATACCTGAAAGAACTTAATCTAAAAGATGAATTTGAACTCATTCAATTTCTTGATACAGATGTCATCAGGGCAGTATCAGGTCCAGGAAAGGTAAAATTTTCAAGGGAAAAAGAATTTATGAAAAACGTAACAAGCACTGCTGAAATAAGAAAACTTTCAAAGGATATTCCGCCGATTGACGACCTTATTGACAATACGCCAATCATTGAAGCAAGAAAAAAGCATCCTGAATATGCAATACTCACTTATGGACCCGGTTCACTCTTTCTCAGCAATAACAGTTTTTTTGGATATGAAACATCCCTTTTGCATCATGCTGCAAGACCTGACCTGATTAAGGAAGTGATAAAATGTGGGGTTGAGTATGCCATTGAAGTAATTGATAAATTCCACAGAGAAACTGGAAATGCTGTTGACATCGTTTCCCTCGAAGATGACTTTGGAACACAGACATCGCTATACATAAGTTATGAAATGTTTGTTGAGTTTTACAAACCTGCGTTTTCTATCATTATCTCTCATTTGAAAAAATATGGATATCTTGTCCAGTTTCATTCATGCGGCGCTGTTTCTCAATTGATACCTGACTTTATTGAAATGGGTGTGGATATCCTTGACCCTGTGCAGGTGTCAGCACAAGGAATGGACATTGAAATACTGGCGGCAAAATTTAAAGATAAAATCTGTTTTCACGGTGGCATTGATACCCAGAAACTTTTACCCTATGGAACTCCTGAACAAATCAGGAAAGAAGTCAGAAAAATCATCAACCTTTTTCAATGCAGGAAAATTTTTGTTTGTCCCTCTCAAAACTTTCTTCCTGATATCCCGACTGAAAATCTGCTTGCAATGTATAACACAGAAAGAACCTGCAACTGATGAAATCAAAAAGAAAAAAAGAAATCGGTGAAATTCTGGCAGCATACGAACAAATCAGAAATGACATAGAAAAAAAGTTCAGACAATTTGAAAACACTGGCAGCCGGCTAAACAAAAAGGAAATCTTCCGTGAACTGTGCTTTTGCATCCTGACAGTCCAATCACGAGCCGAAAACTGTTGGAAATGTATAGAACTGCTGGATAATACTGGCTTACTTGAAAAAGGCAGTTTTGAAGAAATAAGCAATCGGCTGAAGGGTGTCAGGTTTCATAACAACAAGGCACAAAGAATTATTGAAGCCCGCTCATCCCTGGAAACATTGATGCACCTGCTGAAACAGGAAAATGATTCTAAAAAAATCAGACAGTGGCTTGTGAAAAACATTAAAGGAATTGGAATGAAGGAAGCCACGCATTTTCTCAGAAATATCGGGTTATCGGATGACCTTGCAATTCTTGACAGGCACATTTTGAGAAGATTGAATAAACTTGGCATCATTAAAAAAATTCCTGAATCCCTGAGTCCCAAAAAATACATTGAGATTGAAAAAAAAATGCAGAAATTTGCAAAATCAATTGACGTTCCAGCCAGTCATCTTGATTTCGTATTCTGGTACCAGGAAACAGGAAGAATATTTAAATAGGACCTTCAATTCCCCTCTTTATAAA
>DAONMJ010000119.1:0-3774 GCA_035392545.1 bacterium | reverse complement strand
CCTGATATACAATGCTTCTAACATGAAGAATGTCCTGTTGTTTTTCTTCTGCCTGCGCGACAAATACATCAACTGCTTTATTTTCCATACAAATCTGCGCCATTGTTTCACAGTCGCGTTCTACCTCACTGTTTTTTCCTTCAAGAATAACCATAAGAAAAACTTCTCCAGGCATTGATGGCCAGTGTTTGCCACAGTAATCCTCGGCAATGGAAATAATTTGCTTGCTGATAAATTCAATAGCAAGTGGCCTTACAGAAGATTTCAGAATAAAAGGAACACACCTGAGAGCATCTTTTGTACTGTGGAAGGGGGTGATGAGTGTCAGATATGCTTCTGGTTCTGGCATGATGCTGAGGATTGCCTCTGTAATAATACCCAGTGTTCCTTCAGAACCAGTGAAAAGTTGAACAAGGTTGTAACCAGTACTGTCTTTAATAATTTTGCCTCCTGCCTGAATGATTTTTCCATCAGAACAGACCGCGGTTAATCCCCTAACAAAGTTTCTTATTGTTCCATATTTTACTGCTCTTGCACCACCAGCATTTGTACTGACCAGGCCACCAATGGTTGCGCTTTCTTCTCCAGGATGTGGCGGGAAAAACAATGTTTTCGTTTTTAGTGCCTGATAGAATTCTTTCAATGTTACACCTGCTTCAAGATGAGCCATAAGATTATTCTGGTCGATTTTACAAATTTTATTCATTTTTTCTGTGCTTATTACAATACCTCCATAAGCAGGAATGCATCCACCACACAATCCGGTTCCACCACCCCTTGCAACCACAGGGATTTTTTCGCATGTTGCAAGTTTTACAATTTCTGCGACCTGTTGTGTGTTTATAACTTTCACAACAATTTCTGGGAAATTGAATACTTCTGGGAGGGCAAATTCATCGTGACTATAATCTATAAGTTTTTCTGTTTCTCTCAAGACATTTTCCTTGCCCGCGATTCCTTCAATTTCTGAAACTATGATCTCTGTCAATTTTTTATACATGTTTTTCCTTTTTTGAACCAATGAACAAAGAAAGATTTTCCCTTTTCCATTTTTCTGCTTTTTCAAGGTTTGGAAGTTCTTTCTCCATCATTTTGAATTTTTTTGTGTGACCTGTGGAGCCTGAATCTAAAAGGTATAAATATGCGTGTAACATTTCGTGGAAAACAATGTACTCAAGAAAAAATTCAGGCACTGAATCACTATCAAGGCTTCTGTTAATTCTGATAAGATTGGTTTCAGGGCAGTAATTACCAAACACGATTGAACGGTGCCTTTTGCTGTAATATCGTTTTCCGAAACTTATATTCACAGAAGATAGGAAACCATTGAAAAACTGTTCGTTGATTTTGTCGAAAACCTGTTTCAGATTGTAAAATTTTCCTGTAACATCAATGTTCATTTTGCGCTGTTTTGAAAAAAGATGGGGGTTTTTTCTTGCATATTCAACGATCGTTTTTTTGTTTTTTCTTTTTTCTTTTCCTGCAATAAAATCCGCGATTGCTCTGATAATCGGATGCGGTGCGTTAACAAGATTTTGATGAATTTTTACGATTTTTTCATCCTGTTTTGTGATGATCTGAACAAGATTTTTTCTATCTTCTGAAACCTCAATATGAATTTTTTTGTCTGTTTTTTCCTCAAGAAACTTTTTCAGATGTATCATGGATTCCTACTTGACGAAAAAGACGTTGCCGAGCGTCGCATAGACAGGTTCAGGATAACCGATATTGAATACTGCCTGCGCTTTTACAACATCAAGACCACCATCATCAGCGATATGTTGTTCATCAATATAGCCCGCAATACACTTAACAATGACAAATGAATGATAATTGATTTCAATTTCTTTTTCATATCTACACTCTATGTTTGCCACGCACTCTTTGATAATGGGAGTAGAAATTTTTTTTGACGGCTCTGTGGTAAGGCCTGACTCTTCAATTTCACTTTTTGTCGGTGGAATATTCTGACCACAAATTTCTGCTGCGATGGCAATAGGTCTTGTCACAACATTGATTGTGAGTTCACCTGTCCTTTTGATATTTTTGTAAGTATGAGATGGCTTGCCAATCGCAATACCGATTTCTGAACCAGAAACATTCGTATAAGCGCCAAATGTTCCAGCATTGACACCTCCATCTGGATGAAGGGTTACAATAATGATGATTGGTCTTGTTCTTACAAGGTTTGTCAGTCCTGTTTCAATATATCGTTTTCCCATATTCTGCCTCCTTGAAATCTATTTTTTGCTGATTTCTTTCATCTTCGTCATAAAATATCTGAAGTTTTCAAATGATATGTCAGGTGGTGCGCTATGGTCCATGCCGCAGATATAACCGCCTTCTTCAACAAGCCCTGCTAATCTTTTTGTTTCCTGGTCTATTGTCCGTTTGCCTTTTGCGACAATTCTTTTATCAAATCCTCCCCACATTCTCAATGATTTTCCATACTTTTTTCTTAAGGCAACCACATCCATTCCTGCCTGTACCTCAAAAGGATAAATAATGTCTATGCCCGATTCAATCCAGATGGGAATAAGCGAATCCACATTACCGTCGCTATCAAGCGCAATAAAAGAAACCTTTTTACCATAGTTTTTTACAAAATCCACAAGTTTCCTGTATCTGGGAAACATGAAGGACTTCACCATTGAGGGTGAAATAAGAGGTCCTGTGTGATATGCCATGTCCTCCCATATAATCAGAATATCAACATGGACAATTTCAAGAACCTGTTTCATTGTGGTAATAGTGTGTTTCAGAAAACATTCCATCATTTCTTCAACAAACACAGGTTCGTCATAAAATAGTGTACAGAGTTTTTCAACGCCCACAAGATTTCTTAATGGTCCAAAAAATCCCACCCATCTATCAGCAGTAACAAAAAACGGGCATTCACTTTTTTCAGCCGTGAGTAATTGTTGTTTCCAGTCAGGCCCCAATCTCAGAGAAACATCAGATTTCATCCTTTGTTTCCAGAACTCTCTGAATTCGCTGGGTGTCTCAACAGGAAATTTTATAAACTGTGGCATTGAACTTTTTTCGTATTTTTTGAATTCCTTCATCACGACCCCATCTTCATTGATAATAATTCTGTGGTCAGCATCTTCTGACAGAACCTTTTTTTCAAAGGCAGGATACGGGTCAAAAATATGGCGAACCTGAATGAGTTTATCTGCACCAAAATCATCTATACCGTCATACCCTTCTTTTTTCCATCTTTCCAGTGTCTCCTGCCACGGTCCAAAAAGGTCCCAGTATGGATGACGATTTCTTTCTTTGTAATTCATTGAAGCATAGAAACATTCCCTGTCTGTCATACATTCCTCCAAAATTATTTTTTCCCGACAGGCATTAAATACACAACATCCTGAGGGATTTCCAAAATTTCTCTTACCATTGTATCATTAAAAGCACCAATCGCAACAGTTCCCAGTCCAAGAGATTCTGCCTGCAGATAAATGTTTTCTGCTACATGTCCAACTTCAATAAATACATATTGTTGTGCTCGTTGGCCATATCGTCGTTCAGTTCTGGAAAAGTCAGCGGCAATGACAATTGTTGCAGGTGCCTGTTTTATTGATTGTTGTCCGAGTGCCGCAGATGCAAGTTTTTCTCGAACATCCCGGGATGAAGAAACCTTTTTCAAACCATGTGCAAGCACATCGTAATGGTATATTGCTGGTTCAAGTAACGCAACATTTCCCACAACAACATAAATTTCTAATGGATATGTTGCACCTGCAGATGGAGCTGTTCTTCCGCCCCAGTTCG
>DAONMJ010000118.1:0-3840 GCA_035392545.1 bacterium | reverse complement strand
CCTGACCTGTAGTCGGTTGCATCGTTTTCAAAATTAATGTCATACATAAGTTTTCCAGAAATATCCCAGCCATTATCAGACAGATACGTAAAAGCAAAAACTGGTTCTATTGTCCAGTAATTCCTTCCAATATTAGCAATATCATCATTATCATAAGATCCTGTGGGAACAATAATCTCAATTCCTGCAGCTGTATGAACATTTTTTGAGTGCCATGAGATAATACACGGATCAACAAATATATCTCCCAAGCCGAATTTGGAATCCTTGCCAGCAGGTGTCCTTACATCAACATTCATTAGCGGAATAAGTATGTGCATTCCCCAGTTTCCACCCAAAATTTTTTTATTACTCACGTAGATTAACCTTGAAACATTGCCAAAAACCGTAAGTTTGAAATCAGGGACAGAGCTTTTACCATGTGAATCTCTAAATGTATCAGAGAAGTATCCGACTGTGTAGTTAATGTAATAAAATCCTGGTGGTGGCACAGCGCCAGACATAAAATCCTCTGCGCCATTAGGGTATGCACCTCCACCACCCTCAGTGGCAAAACATATACTGGCAAACAGCAATATTCCGAATGCAAAAATGGAAATCTTAAAAATTCTCATAATGCCTCCTATTTTCAGAACAGATTTAAAAACTTTTGTATTTCAGTAAACACGTCTTTTGATTTTAGTACTGCCGAGATTGCACACACAGCATCTGCGCCTGCCTTTATCACCGAAGGAGCATTTTCAAGTGTTATCCCGCCGATCGCAACAACTGGAACTGACACAGCGGCCCTGACTTCAGCAAGAACTTTTAATCCCACAGGTGACTGGGCATCTGGCTTGGTCGCGGTTTTGAAAACTGGAGAAACAGCCAGATAATTAGCACCATTTTTTTCAGCCTCAATCGCTTGCTCACAACTATGAACTGTGACACCGATAATTTTTTTGTCTCCCAGCAACCTCCTTGTAATGGAAACAGGTAAGTCATCCTGACCGATGTGAACTCCGTCGGCATCAACTGCAAGTGCTATATCCAGTCTGTCATTAATGATAAAAATACCATCCTTAATCAAATTTCTTATTTCCATTCCTTCCTGATACATAGCCAGTGCTGATTTATTCTTCTCTCTATACTGAAAAATTTTAACACCTGCCCTTAGAGCACATCTAATATCCTCGATTATTCCATTGCGGGTAAGACTTGAGTCAGTAATGAAGTAGTACCCTTTTATTTGATATTTCATTTCACCTTCTCCAGCTTCATCCTGCTTTCGATTTTTTCTCTATCAAGACCGTATAGAACGTCAAACAGAGCCATTTTGAAAGAAGCTGGTCCTTTTGATTGTTCTGCCGCAATTTCAGAAGCAATTCCAAAACACACAAGGGCTCCAATTGCAGCATTCAACAAATTTTTTTCAACTGCAGCAAAAGTACCGATTACAGAACTTACCATACATCCTGTGCCAACAACACATGTTAATAATCCATGCCCATTTTTAATATAAAATGTTTTATTTCCATCCGACACTATATCATATTTTCCAGTAATGACAACGACGCATGACTTCTGTTTTGCAAGAGATTCTGCAACTTCGATCAAATCAATGGAAACATCTGATGAATCAACTCCTTTTGTAAAAACTTTTCTTCCTGCAACATTTGCAACTTCAGAGGCATTGCCCTTGATAATATCAATATGAGCATATTCAATTAACTCAAATATCTTTCTATTTCTCAATTCAGTAGCACCTGCTCCGCACACATCAAGGATAACAGGAATTTTTCTAATGCTGGCGGCACGTGCAGCCAATTTCATGGACTCAACAAAATCGATTGTGAGAGTTCCTATGTTGAGTACCACAGAAGATGCAATACTAACTATCTGGTCAATTTCTTCAGGCGCATGAGCCATAATTGGAGAACCGCCGAGTGTTTTTACAATATTTGCGCAGTCATAAATCGTAACCCAGTTGGTTAAATGATGAACCACTGGTTTGGTCTTTCTTATCTTATCAAGTATTTCTGGAATATCAAACGTTTTCATAACTTTCCTTTTCAAAGTTTTTCAAATTTCTATTGTATCAATTTCAGATACCATTGACAAATCAATTCTACATTCGTCCTTAAATTCTGGCTTCCTACCAATTTTAATTATGTGTTGACTTAAAAAAATAAGATGATAAATTATACCGTAATCCAACAGGAAAAAAGGATATGGAACTAAAATACAAACCAGATTTTGAACAGGCAAGAATTCGGTGGAGACACTTCTGGAATAAAGAACTATACAAAAGACCGATATTAATGGCGGGCTGCTATAAAAAAGGGGTAAGAAAGCAATTCCATGATGTTTTTTCCCTCCGTTATTACAGAGCTTATAATGGACTGTGGCAACAACAAATCGACTTATTCAACGAGTGGGCAGAGTGTTTTGATTTTTTAGGAGATGGTGTACCATCTCTATCACCTGATTTCGGGCCTGACCAGTTTGCTGCATTTTATGGTGCAAATCTTAGATTTTCTGAACAATCCAAACATACCAGCTGGGCTGAACCAATCATTGATGACTGGGACAAATTTTTACCCTTAAAGTTTAACCCATTAAATGAAACATTTCAAAAACTTCTCGCCTATACCCGATTCATTGCAGAAGATGCAAGGGGAAAATACCTTGTTTCAGATATAGATAGACACTCAAACATCGACGCCCTGCTTGCGCTTAGAGGAGCAGAAAAGCTTTGTATGGACCTGTATGATAGACCTGAAATCATAGAAAAGGCAATGCTCAAGTTAAGGAAGGACTTTCCTTTAATTTCTGATATGCTTTACAAAGCAGGCATTGACAATAGTGGTCTGGGTACCACAGTGTCATGGACAAGTGGTTTCTACAGTGAAAAGAAATTTAGTGTGGTTCAAGCGGATTTCATTTGCATGATGAGTCCTGAAATGTTCCGAAAGTTTGTGCTTCCAGCACTTGAAGAAGAAATCGAATATTATGATTACAGCTATTTTCACCTTGATGGACCTGGCGCATTAAAACATCTTGACGATATACTTTCCATAAGAAAACTTTCGGTTTTACAATGGCAGCCAGGTGACGGTCAAAAACCGAACTTCCAGTGGCTTGATATTTTAAAAAAGGCACAGAAAGCAGGCAAGGCGGTTCATGTTTTTGGAAATTCAATGCAACCATTGACTGCTGAAATAGTAAAAAAACTTCATAAGGAACTTGAACCGGCTCTTGTTGTTTATGATGGGATATGTATAGAAAATAGAAAAGAATTTGAAAATCTTTCGTCATGGCTTGAGAAAAATTAGAAAAATCATAGGAGATAAATTATGAAAAAAATATTTTTGTTTGTTTTAATTGGTTTATCACAACTTATTCATGCAGCAAACTATACTATGATTACACCACAAATGGCTAATGAGAATTTACCACCGATCGTAATCCAATATAATGCAGAAATGAAAACAGGATATTACGTGGATTTTTCAAAACCGATTGTCTGGTATGATTCTTCACCAGCAGCCACAATGGGACGTGCTGCGATTTTTGTTCAGGAAGGCATTGAAAAAATGACAGGGAAGAAAGTCCCGACTGTGTGCAGTAATGACATCTCGAAAGGCATTATTTTATTAACAATCAATGGTGCACCAGAAAAATTGAAAAAGGACCCAGATGTAAAAAAAGCCCTGTCCAACAATGGTAAAGATGCTTATAACGAAAAAGAAGCATACTTTATTAAAAGCGAGCCAGACAGGGTTCTTGTTATTGCAAACAACCCGAAGGGTATCATTGCTGGTGTTGTTGACCTGATGGAAAGCACAGGATATGAAATTC
>DAONMJ010000117.1:0-3845 GCA_035392545.1 bacterium | reverse complement strand
TCCACCTCTTACGAGTTATCATTTTGATTTCTACTATCTTGGAAAAACCCTTGCTAAACAAGCAGTAAAACTTGTGTCAGGCCAAGCCATAAATAAAACCATTTTGACGGGAAGATTGAAAATACGAGCGTCAACAACACAACTAAAAACAAAAAGGGGGTGAGAAAGAATGAAAAATAATGGATTTACTCTCATTGAGCTTCTCGTGGTGATAGCAATCATTGCTATCCTTGCGGCAATGTTATTACCGGCACTTGAAAGGGCAAGGGAACAGGCACGACGAAGTGTTTGTGCAGCCAATTTAAGGCAGATAGGACTTGCCCTTTATATGTACGCCCAGGATTATGATGGCTGGTTTCCACCATATATTCAACAGGATGGAGTGGCTGACGAGGTTCCCGGGTCGCCTGGCGCTGACACAAAACAAAGACATATATACAATATGTTCTTATTAACACCTGATTATCTTCCAAACCCTGCGATACTCTGCTGCCCCAGTGCAATAGGCAAAACCGAGCACTGGCGCAGTAATAAATGGCCGAATTGTACAAGCAACAATGCCTATCTGAAGCCTGCTTCAGCAAACACAGCAAAACCAGGAATTGCTGATATGTATGATGGAAGAAATGTTACCTATGCATACAGACCAGGGCTGAAAATGAAGGACATCCACAAATTAAACCAGTATGATGCTATTATGGCAGACCGTTCAAGAGGTAACGTCTATGATTCTCAAACACCCTGGCAAACATTTACACTGACACAGAACGATTTTAACTACCTTGGCTATAGATACAATCATACCTATTTTGGTGTGAATGTGCTTTACCCTGACGGCAGGGTTGAATGGGTCGGCACAGACAAAAACTATAAGATGCCAGCAGAAAGAATTGTCGGTTATAATACTGGAAATGGATTAAGACACTTTGGAGCAGTGCCCTGGGTAGGACCATAAAATCTTCCCTTTGTTAAATGGGGAAACAAAGAAGAAATTTAGGGAGGTGATTAAAATGAAAAAAGGTTTTACTTTGATTGAACTTCTTGTGGTAATAGCGATCATTGCTATTCTCTCGGCGATGCTTTTACCAGCATTGAGCAGAGCAAGAGAAAAAGCAAGGTCAGCCACCTGTATGAGTAATCTCAAACAAATAGGTCAGGCCTGGTTTATGTATGCCAATGATAATGATGGATTTACTCCATGGATAGACCCTTATAGATATGGTTTTCATGCCCTTGTTTTTAGCGGGTATATACCAAAAACAAAAGCAGGTCTGAGTGTTTTCTCGTGTACTACATTCGCAAAATTGTTCCCTGGCACTTACCAGAGGGTAATAGATCCCAAAACAGGTCAATACCTCTATATTTATGATTCCCCCCACAGAGCCAATAATGTGAAGAATATCAGTGAGATTATTTCCCCATCCACTGCATTTATAACTATAGAAGGTTCAGGAGGATGTGGGGTTTCTCCGAGCGGGACTGGCTGGTATCAGTTTGCTAACATCCTCTGGCTGCACTACGGCGGGATGAATACTTTATTCTATGATGGATCTGTGCGTTTTATTATGGGGCCCACTGACTGGAGGACAGTTGAGGATAGAAGAAGGACCGCATGGGGCGACTGGACAGGTTCACAATGGACAGTCTCAACCAATGTGGTGAATTATATGTATAATTCTGTAGGGGTAACTGATAGGTGAACAAAAGGAGCCGTGTGAGGTACACGAATCAGACAAAAGATCGCGAAAATGAAGAGAGACAGAAAAGAAACTGTGTAATTACAAAATTCAGGATATGAAATGAAAAAAATGTAGTGAGACCTTCAGGTGCAATATATTTATAGTGTAACAGTGAAAAATACGAAACTGAATATTTACTAAAGATGTTTTCTTCATTTGGCAAAAAAAGGACAAGTGGAATTTGATGGGAAGCAATAAAATTCTTAGTTAAAATTCTTGATCGTATCACCAGTCCAAAAGAGGAGGAAATGATGCTAAGGAAAATTTCGATGTTTTGCTTGATATTATTTTTTACTACCACATTACATGCAGTTACAGTTACACGGGGTCCATACAGTCGCATAGACCCTGCAACAAAACAAGAGATTACACCAGACCCCGATGCAATCTGGATGGAAAATGAATATCTTAAACTTGCTGTAATGACTGCTGCACCACATTCTGGCCAGATTTTTTCTCTTATTTATAAGCCAACTGGACAAGAACTCTGCAATCCGATGACACTACAGGGATACTGGCAGGATAGGGGCATCCCTGGTGTGGTAATAGAAGGCAAAGGTGAAATAATCTCCAAATCAGATGAATCAGCAGTTGTTCGCATTACTTACACTACTAAGGGAAAACAAGAAAATCAGGATGTATTAATTAAACATACAAAAACATATACTCTGAAAAAAGGTGCCTCATATATTCTTGTTGACTGGAAACAGGAAAATATTGGTACAGACAGAGTGCTTTATAATCCTTGGATTAAGCAGGTTGGTGGATGTAGTAGTGAACTCCTGCAGGGACCACCACGGATATTGATGCCTCAGGGACTTGTTGATTTAACCTGGGATATGGAACCATCAGTAAACTGGGTTGTGAGGTTATCAGGGCTAAAAGACAGTGAATTAGTTCCAATGGTAATAAGTTTTACTGATTACAAACACATCTTCAGACAGAACGCCTGGGTAAGGGCACCCCGATATACCCTCGAAACAACACTCACAAGATATGATCTTAAGCCAGGTGATGCAATTGAAATACCCAGTGCACTCCTTATAACAGCCAACTTAGCCAATGTATGTTACGCCTCACCTGAACTTGCTGCTTCCCTGGATATTGGCGAGATTAAAGTAAATCAATCCACCACATTTACAGTAAATATCGCTGCTGGACTTGACCTTGATGAAAAGCGGTTAGAAGGAGAAATTGTTACAAGCACAGGTGGAACGGTAGCAAAATTACCAAACCAACAGGTTCAATTGAAGACAGGTAAAATCAGCAAGATTTCTTATACCTTTACTCCACCAAAAGACGATGTATATTACATCAATCTAACAATGTTCGACCGGCAAACACCAATAAAATTGGGGGAAGTGGTCAAATCACAAAAGACCTATATTTCTCTTCCTGTTGTCGTGGGACAAAAACCAGAGGTAGTGGTGCAAAAATGGGAATCAGAAGAAAAGGAATTCCCTGGCAGAAGAGAAAGAGAAGTAAAGCCATACCGCACGCTTATAAATAATTCTCAACTTAAGGTTGCCCAGGTGCAGGTACCAGAAAGGATTTTTCCTGAAGATAAACTTTTGTTTAATGGAAAAATACAGCCCGCTTCAATACGCATGGCAGCAGGAGAATATGAATGTCTCCAATTTATAGTAGAAGTTCCAGAAAAAACAGACCCAATGTCCGTAGGCATCAATATCTCTTCCATAAAAAATAATCAAGGTATTACACTGGGAAAAGTCCAAGTTCGTGAACAGATATACCTTACAACTGAAATTCCGAGCGATTATCGGGATTTTCCTGTTGGTCAATGGCCTGACCCTCTTTTTGAAATTGACTGGCCTTCAAAAATTCCGGATGCACCCATTACAAAGAAAAATATTGAAGTTATAAAAAAATGTCATAAAAGGGTTTACTGGCTAATAGTTCATTCTCAATCAGATGCCAGACCAGGCATCTACAAAGGCGAAGTAATGATAACACTCAATGGAAAAACAACAGGAAGATTCCCTGTAGAAATCAGGGTAAATGCTTTTTCGCTCCCTAAACATGCATACTTAAGATGCTGCACAGGAATGGTTGGATGGAGAGGTAGTAATCCTTCAAACTGGCAGA
>DAONMJ010000116.1:0-3930 GCA_035392545.1 bacterium | reverse complement strand
GAGGCATTATGACATCAAGACAGCGATGCAAAATTGCAATGAAGGGTGGTATACCGGATTGTGTACCAGTAATTCCCCAGATTTGTCACCCCCATGCCATCAAAGTTCTTGGCCTTGATTTCAGGAAGACAATGATAGAAGCAATTCGAAACCCGTATCTTGTTAATGAACTTCAGATTGAATGTGCAAGATTTTACGGTGTTGATGGTGTAAGGGTCTGGATACACCATGAAGTTATTGACAATCTCTATGACAACGGCGAAAATGTCTGGCAGATTGACCCTTTGACTGGAAAAACCATTGCAAGACTTGATTTCAAAGGTGGTGGCAAGATGATACCACTGGATGAAAAAGTCATCATAAAAAATGAACAGGACATTGAAAATATTCCTGTAATTGATGCTGAAACATTGTTGAAAGACGAAAAATATGAGAAAACAGGAAAACTAATAGAAAATGCTAAAAAAGACCTGTTTGTGATAACATCTCCTGGACCAATAACTGTCCAATTTGCAACAACTGTAAGAGGTAAATCTCAAACATTCATTGACCTCATCGAAAACCCACAACTTATAAAAAAAATTCTTCATCGTGCTACAAAAGTTGCAATTGAAAAATCGGTCGCGATGCTTAAACTTGGAGTCGATGCAATCATGCTGGGAGATACATTTGGCGGAGTGATCGGTCCTGAATTTTTCAAGGAATTTTGTGTACCATATTTTAAAATGTTCGTGGACGAAATAAAAAAATACGATGTTTGCATTTATATTCATGTATGTGGAAATAGTACTCAACTTTTTGAACTCATGGCTGAAACAGGTGTAGATTGTATTGAACCCCTTGACCCATTGGGAGGAGTACAGGTAAAAGACGCAAAAACAAGGTTGCTGGGTAAAACAGCAATTATGGGTGGGGTAAATACTTTGAAACTTGCTCATGGAACACTGGACGAGGTAAAACAGGATATCAAAAGATGTCTCTCTGAAGGCGCCTGGCAGGGTGGATACATTCTTGCTTGTGGTGACATGCTTCCAACAGAAGCATCACCAGAAAAAGTTTTTGCAATGATCGAATCTGCCCACTCCTACAAATATCAGCAGGAGGCAAACCATGAAAAATGACACGTTTAATCTGGCGGGTAAGGTGGCATTGATCACTGGCTCAGGCACAGGCATCGGTAAAGCAATAGCCATCAAACTTGCAGAACATGGAGCATATATAGGTGTTCATTATCATTCCAGTGAAAAGGAAGCATTACAGACACTCGAAACAATCAAGAAAATGGGTGTAAAAACAATTCTGCTGCAGGCAGATCTTACAGATGAACAACAGGCAAACAATACGGTTGATAAGGTTGTTAGTAAATTTGGAAAACTTGATATCCTTGTAAACAACGCGGGTACTCCTGTAAAAAGGAGCAAAATTGAACAATGTCCGCTGGAACTGTGGAATCAGGTCTTCAGTGTGAATATGACATCTGCGTTTATGGTAACAAAAAGAGCAATTCCCCATCTTAGAAAAACCGGGAAAGGTTCTATCGTTAATATCATTTCTCTTTCAGTCCAGACAGGCGGTGCAAATGGCGCTGGACCGTATGCTGCATCAAAAGGGGCACTACTTGTTTTCACAAGAACACTGGCAAGAGAACTTGCTCCTGAAATAAGAACAAATGCAGTTTGCCCTGGTGTCATTGAAACACAGCATCATGAAATTTTCAGCACCCCTGAAAGAATGGAACAATACAGGGCAGAAACTCCCATGAAAAGAAATGGTAGCCCCGAAGAAGTGGCAAATGCTGTCCTTTACCTTGTCAGTGATGCTGCATCATTTACAAATGGAGCACTTTTAGACGTCAATGGCGGCAGATTTCTTAGATAAAGCAGAGAAAGAAATCAGGACTCTATACAGAGACCTTTTGAAAAAACATGGTGCCCCATCAGAATCAGGGCAATGGAAATTCTGGTGCAAAAGACCCAAAACGTTACAGGAAAAAGAAATCATTATCATTGAATCCATTCTTACCCAGAGGACAAAATGGAATAATGTTGAAAAGGCAGTAAAGAATTTGATGACTCATAAACTTATGTCACTTCAAACAATATTACACGCGGACAATGAAAACATTGAAAGCCAGATAAAAAGTTGCGGATTCAGCAAGCAGAAAACACAGAGGTTGAAAAATATCGCAACATTCATTATCCAATCCGGTGGTATTGAAAATTTTGAACAATTGCCTACCGAGTTATTGAGAGATAAACTTCTTTCCATCCATGGAATCGGCAAAGAAACTGCAGATGATGTCTTATTGTATGCATTTGAAAGACCAGTATTTGTCATTGATGAATATACAAAAAGGTTTGTGAAAACGCACAACATTGCAACAAGATTTTCATACGATTTTCTGCAGCAGTTATTTGAACAATCATTGAAAAAGGATTATAAATTATATCAGGATTATCACGCTCTTATTGTTATTGAGATGAAGGAACAAAATGATAAAAAGAGGAATTGCAACATTTACACTTGACACAGGTGAGTGTCCGCGCTGGCTGTTTGAAAGAATGGTAAAACTCGGGGGTCAGATTCTGGAAATCATTGTACAGGAATATGGGCCTGATGAATTTGTTGCAAGAATCTCTGACCCTGTATGGTTTCAATCACTCGGTACTGTGGTGGCATTTGACTGGAACGCCTCAGGATTAACAACAGTTCTGACAGCCGCCTTGAAAGAAACCATGAAAGGAAGGGAAAAACAATTAGGATTGTTCATATGCGGCGGAAAGGGCAAAACCTCGCTCAAAACACCCGATGAAATAGTCCAGTGGGGAGAAAGAATAGCACTGCCTGAAAAATGCGTTTCAGATCTTGTATATAGTTCCAGAATTACCGCAAAGGTTGATAGCAGTCTTGTTCAGGATGGTTATCAGATTTATCATCATGCTTTCTTTTTCTCAAGAAACGGTGCATGGGGAGTAATTCAACAGGGAATGAATCAAACCAATTCAACTGCGAGACGATACCACTGGTTCTCCAGTAAAATCAACGATTTTGTCTGCGAACCCCATTCTGGAATTATAAGCCAGTTGATTGTACCATGTCTGAATTTGACCGCAAAAGAAAGTGATAAAACAAGGAATATCAGTACAGAACTTATCCAGACGGGTTTTTCAGGATTAATGAAAGACATTCAGATATTAAGAAAACATAGCAGCAGAACAACAAAAATGGTTGCTGTGAAATACGGAGAACAACAAATGGTTTTTTCAGAATTCAAAAACACAGAGTTTTACTATCATCCTGTGGTTGAAGAAGATTTTTCGAAAAGCAGGTATCTTGAAAAAATCCTCGCAAAACTATGTGATTACAAACCAGAAAATTACGAAAAACTCATTGCAGTTGAAGGGGTCGGACCCAAAACAGTACGAGCACTTTCGCTTGTTAGTGAATTGATTTACAATGCTCCGCCTTCGTACATTGACCCGGCAAGGTATTCATTCGCTCATGGTGGAAAAGATGGAACACCCTACCCTGTTGATCGTGGTACCTACGATAAAACCATTGACTTTTTCAGAAAAGTGATCAATAAAATGAAACTTTCCCCATCTGAAAAAAACACGATGCTAAAAAAACTTCAACAATCCCGCTAACATTTTACAGAGGAGCCACAACCTTTAACCAGATTTTATTGCCTTCAGGTTTGTTTTCAACAGACATTTCTTTCTGGTATTTCAGGATGAAACTCATTTTTCCAGCATCGTATTTCACCTGCGGTCCTATGGCAAATACCTTTCCTTTGTTTCCATCTCCCACTTTTACACCATTTTGCTTATCGTCTGTTATTTGAGCATAATAATATCCACCAACGCCGAGTGTCCACCTGTTGTTGATTCTTTTTGCCACTGTATAATCACAGTGAAATTCCTGACCTGA
>DAONMJ010000115.1:0-3934 GCA_035392545.1 bacterium | reverse complement strand
GAAAACTTATGTATGACATTAATTTTGAAAACGATGCAACCGACTACAGGTCAGGCCAGGAATTTCACTGTGATTATACAGTTGCAAAAAGAATCAACAACAAATGGACACTCGGACTTGGTGGATATTATTATGCTCAAACCACAGATGACAAACAAAATGGTGCAAAAGTGGGAGACGGAAACAAAGGAAAGGTATTTGCCATTGGACCACAGGTGAAATACGATGCAGGAAAAATTAGTTTTATCCTGAAATATCAGAAGGAAATGTCTGTTGAAAATAAACCTGATGGTAGTAAGGTTTGGCTAAAAATTGTGGCACCCTTGTGAGGTTTTTCAACGGAATCGTTGAAGTTTTTTTAGTATTGTGTTTTTTTCACCTGCTGAAAGTTTCATTTTATTGATAACTTTTCTGAAGAACTCAATGGTGTTGTCGTATGTAATACGGTCAACAGGGTAGGGTGTTCCATCTTTTCCTCCATGGGCAAATGAATATCTTGCAGGATCAATATACGAGGGTGGGGCATTATAAATCAATTCTGCAACAAGAGAAAGGGCTCTAACTGTTTTCGGCCCGACTCCTTCAATTGCTATGAGTTTCTCATAATTTTCTGGTTTATAATCGCATAATTTTGCAAGAATTCTTTCAAGATACCTGCTCTTTGAAAAGTCCTCTTCAATTACTGGATGATAATAAAACTCAGTGTTTTTGAATTCTGCAAAAACCAGCTCCTGTTGTCCGGATTTAATGGCAACTATTTTCGTTGTCTTGCTGGAATATTTTCTCAGTATCTGTATATCCTTGATTAATCCAGAAAAACTTGACTGAACAAGTTCTGTGCTGATTTTTCTCGTTTTTTCACTTTCTTTTGCTGTAAGATTAATGCAGGGGACAATTAAAGGACTGATAATCGCAGTATGTGGCTCACAAACGAAATCAGTGATTTTATCAGAAAACCAATGATATCTTCTCGCAGTTGAATTTTGCGGGTTCATTCCCTGTTGAATCACTCCCCATGCGCCATTTTTTGAGAAAAAGAAGGCATGGTGATAAATCTGATATCCATCCTGAACAAGACTGCTATCAACTTTTGCTGTAATTCTGGAACTATAAACAAGATTTGAAATGTTTTTGTTGGGCAATGCAATTTTTTCTCCCCAGTGAACGATTTCGTCGGGTGTTTTGAGTGACGTTTTACCCTTACCGCCACAGACAAAAAGCCCCAACTGCTTTTCTTTTCCTCTGATGGCTTCTTTTAATGCAGCCGTGAGAATCGTTGTTAGTCCTGATGCATTCCAATCAAAGGCGACAACAGTCCCCAGCGATTGAAACCAAACAGGGTCAGAGATTCTTGCAACAAATTCGTCGGGTCCATATTCCTGCACAATGATTTCCAGAATCTGGCCTCCAAGTTTTACCATTTTTTCAAAAAGCCATCGTGGGCACTCGCCTGTATCAAGTGTCAATGTTGCAATTCCCCTTTTTATCATTTTGTTCCTTTCAGTTCAATCACAATGAGCGCGTGATAATCCTGATATATTTTATAATCCTTTTTCAATGATTGTTCAAATAGTTGCTGAAGAAAATCATATGAATTTCTGTCAGACAATTTGTGATTGCTTGCAAACCTTTTTGTATAACCGTCAATAACAAACACGGGTCTTTCAAATGCATAAAGCAAAATATCGTCTGCGGTTTCCTTACCAATACCATCAATGGAAAGTAGTTTTTCTCTCAAAACATTTGTCGGCATTTTTTCAAGATTCTTTATGCCGCCAGATTCAATAACAAATTTTGCGACATTTCTCAATCGCTGTGCTTTTTGTTTGCTAAAACCACAGCTTTTTATCAGTTTTTCAATGATTTCATTGTTTGTTTTCAACACAGATTGAAGTGATGCAAGTTTGCTCATCTTCAGATTTTGTACTGCCCTTTCTACATTTTTCCAGTTTGTTCTCTGGGTGAGAATTGACTCAATAATAATGATTTCTTTTTCATAGTATGTTTTTGGCCTTTTGCACCAGAATTTCCACTGATTGGAATCAGACGGAGAACCGTGCTTTTTCAACAGTTTTCTGTACAGAGACCTGATTTTATTCTTTGTTCTATCTGAGAAATCTACCGCCATTGACATCTATCAGTGCACCATTGGTAAACGACGCTGCATCACTGACAAGGTAAACCACAGCATTTGCCACTTCTTCTGGAATCCCATTTCTTTTCATGGGGGTTTCCTCTTTGTATTGTTGCATTCTTTCTGGAGTACTAAAAATTTCATGATGACGGGTTTCAATCACTCCTGGACAGACTGCGTTTGTCCTTATTTCAGGTGCAAGTTCTCTTGCTAATGTTCTTGTGAAAACCAGCAGGGCACCTTTTGCTGCTGCATACGGTCCAGCGCCATTTGCGCCGCCTGTTTGCACAGAAAGAGAAATGATGTTGACAATGGAACCCTTACCGGTTTTTCTGAGGTGCGGAATTGCTCTTTTTGTGACCATAAATGCCGATGTCATATTTACGTTAAAGACCTGATTCCATAGTGTCAGTGGGCATTCCTCAATTTTGCTTCTTTGTACAGGAGAACCGGCATTATTGACAAGAATATCAAGTTTACCAAATTCAGCAACAATTTTGTCAACTATTTTGTTTGCCTGTTGTTCACAAGTAAGGTCTGCCTGTAGTAAAATTGCCTTCCTGTTCATACTTTTGATGGCTTCCAATGTCTGAAGTGCTTCCTGGTAACTGGTGTTGTAGTGAATGCCAACACATGCTCCGTGTTCTGCAAGTTTTATTGCTATTGCTCTGCCAATGCCAGTACCTGAGCCGGTTACGAGAGCCACCTTTCCTTCAAGATTGAATGAATTGCTTTTCACTGTTTACCTCCCTGCTGATATTGATAAAAGTGTGCGGCCTGTACCATTGCAAAAACCTTTTCCGGAGATGTCTCTGTTGGAAGCATGTCGCCACAAGCAAGAATGTATCCACCCTGCCAGGCACCTTCAGAGAGGCATCTTTTGATATCCTGTTTTACCTCGTCCAGTGTTCCATGAGCAAGTTTCAAAGTATTTACCCCACCCATAATTGCTGTTTTACCCAGCAACCTTGTTTTTGCGTCTTTTACCTGTACTCCTCCCAATGGGTCAAGGGGTTCTATACAATCCACACCTGTTTCTGCCATAAGTTCGAAAAGCTGGGTACTGTTTCCACAAACATGCAGATAAATGCAAACATCGTATTTTTTAATTCTATCCACAAACATTTTGAAGTATGGTACACAGAATTCTTTGAAAAGTTCAGGACCTATCACTCCACCAAATGTTTCTCCAAGCATGAATGCATCGACTCCAAGTTTAAGCATTGCAACTGCTTTTTCAATTGCAACTCTGGTCGCGCGGTCAAGTATTTTCTTTATAAATTGTGGATTTTCAATAAGATCAATCATAGTTTGAGATTTGCCTCTTACTGTTGTGGCATATTCTACGCTTATCCCGCCAGGCGAAGTGATCACAAACAAATCTTTTTTAGCGTTTTCAATAAGTTTTCCTGTTTTTTTATATGCTTCATCTTTCAGAAGTGTTTCTGCCGGGATTACCGGAATTTTTTCAATATCCTGCTCATTTTTAACAATAACTTGTTCCTCCAGTGGTATCATCCAGCCGCCTCCCTTAAAGTCAAGTCTTGCAATGGCTCTTTTAGTTAACCGGTCGATTTGCCAGACATTTTCACCATTATCGTAAAGCTTGTTAATGCCCTGATGATGTATCCAGACCCTTACACCATCAACACCGTAAAATCTTGCACATTCAATTTGAAGTTCATTAACAAGATACGGGTTCTGGACTGCCTGTATCATAGTTTTTCTAAAATCAAAACCAAGAGCTCTAATGGCGTGTGGATGACATATCTGTGGTATTACAGGTACGCAATCAGGTAT
>DAONMJ010000114.1:0-3937 GCA_035392545.1 bacterium | reverse complement strand
AAATTCTGGGGAAGAATCATAAGATTTCTCTGTAAACCAGAGGATTATTTGAAAATTGGTGACATCGTGCCTGAAATTTTTGTGGACAGAATCTTCGCAAAAGGCGAAAAGGTTGACATCAAATTCGTTTTCAAAAACCAGGACAAACCTTTTAAGGCATATGTCACAGGACCGGATAATCTACGCGAAGATCTCCATATATCCCAGAATACGTGTTCCTTTGTTCCTGACAGAGAAGGTGTTTATGTCGTCTGCGCTGAAACCGAAAGAAAAATTAACAAAAAAGAATTTGTTGTAACAAAGCAGGGCAGTGAAACAGAAAATAACGGTAAGGATGACATCTATCTCAAAAAACTTGCTGAAATTTCTGATGGTGAATATTTCCCGGTTGAAAACCCCGAGGGCTTGATAAAATCGTTAAAACTTCGTAAAACTGCAATTAAAACACGCCTTGCAGTGACAGATGATTCAGAAAAATATCTCGTTTTTATGATTTTTCTGGTTCTTTCTTTGTGCTGGTTTTTGAGGAGGAGAAATAATATACTATGAGTGAGATTTCGTCTAAAAAAAGAGGAAAAGTATTATGAACGAAACACTGGATCATATTTATGGTTATCTTGTTGCCTACAGGAAGATTGAAAGGAAAACAAGAATCAGCGAAGTCGTATGTATTTTTCTTTCTGCTATCGCGTTAGTATTTACCATACTGATACTTCTGGACAGATTTCTTCCGTTTTTTTCATTTTACACAAATTATTGTAGAATTTTTGTTTTTCTGGTCATTGCTGGATTTGTTGCCTGGATTTTTTACACAAACTGGAAGTGCGTATATTCTCCTTTTGATACAGTTGCCCTGAAAATAGAAAAAAAATTCCCGTTCCTGAATAATCTCGTTATTAATGCTGTTCAGATCAGTAGAAAAACAGGAAAATATCCTGAAATTTTCATAGAGGTCTTGAGGAAAAAAGCGGTTCAATCCCTTTCAAATTGCAATATTGAACAGGCAATTGACAGATATAAACTGAGAAAGATTTTCATTGTGGCAGTTGTGTCCCTGTTCTTTCTCGGCATGTCTTCAGTTCTATTACCACAATCAGCCCGAAATGTGTTGTTGAAAATTCTCATGCCAGGAAAATTTGCTGACAGCATCAGTGTTGAACCTGGAAACTGTGCAATAGAACGTGGTTCCAGCCTTGTCATCAGAGCAAAATTAAAAGAATCCGGTGTACCGATGATACAAATAAAAGATGGAACCACAAAAAAAGAACCAATGATTCAGGATGGACAGATTTTTGTTTACACAATAAACGAAGTAATCACTCCCTTTTCATACAGGGTAGTTTCAAATAATAAAAGCACTCTCTGGTATAAGGTGAATGTGGTTGAAAAAACCCTTATTAAAAAAATGAAACTTACCCTTGAATATCCAGCATATACTGGATTGAAACCAAAAACAATTGAAAAGGAGTTTTCTGAAATCAGTGGTCTGAAAGGAACTAACATTACAGCAGAGTTTTACTTTAACAATTCAGTTGGAGATACACTACTGGTTTTTGGTGATGGTAGAAGCATTTCAAACAGAGGTACATCAAGAGTAAAATCTTTCAGATTCACAATTAATGACACGACCTTTTATCAAATTCACTACCAGGACCTGGCAACAAAAAACACCCTGTCAAGCCCGAAAGAACGAATCACACTCATTTTTGACCAGATTCCTTTCTGTGAATTTATGTCACCAGGCAGAGACATTGTTGCCAGTCCTGGCAACGCAATTCCTGTGAAACTGAAAGTATCAGATGATTTTGGTATCAATGTTATCCGATTCAGAATACATACAGGCGAAGGTGAGATTTCAAGTAATGACAGGATTTTTTATCAGAGTACTGGCAATGGCAGGAAAGATTTGACTGTTGATGCGCTTCTTAAGATTCCAGCAGGTTATCCAAAGATTGCATATTACGCAGAATGCACTGATTATTCACCAGCAGCCAATACCGGACGCTCATCAATCTATTTCATCTATTCGCCTCAAGCAGCGCCAAAAAATCTTTCTACCCGCAGACCCACAGAAGAAGAAAAAACACAGCAGCAGGAAATGGAACAGGCAAAAAAACTCCTTGAAAAATTCATTGAGGAACAAAAAAAAGTCATTGAAGCCGCAAAAAAACTGGGAAAAGTAAAAAATGCCGCAGACCCTTCAGAATTACAAAAACTGGCTGAACAGGAAAAAAAATGGGCAGACATGCTTCAGAAAATAGTAAACGACCTCAATAAAATCGGACAGCAAACACAGGGAAAATTTACTCTTTCAGATGAATTTGTTGAAATGATATCACATCTTCAGGCGGCTTCAGATGCATTTAAAAGAAACAAACCAATTACAATACCAATACAGGAATCTCAAATGGGTCTTGAAATGGCAGAAGAACTGGTGGCAAACCTTGAACGATGGCTCGCTGAAGCGCCTGACTCAGTAAAATGGGACCATCAGGAACCATCAAAACCAACCCTTGCGCCAGAAGCAGAACTTCCAGCAGAACTTGAAGATATTATTGGAGACCTCATTGAGCAGGCAGAAGATATGACAGAAGAAATAGAAGACATTACAAGTTCCTGGATGGACAGTCTTGATAAGGGTGCGGGCTGGATGGCAATGGATGGGTCTATCAGTAATATGAGCGCAAAGGGTATCACTGGAAATGTATTACCCAATCAACAGGAAATTGGCGGAAGAAGCGGCGAAGGAAGAACAGGTCGCTCCTATGGTGAGATGGTTGAAAAAACCGCCCAGGGAAAAGGCGGCAGGCAAACGCCAGCAAGGTTGACCCCTGATAATATTGAACCAGGACAGGTTCAGGACACCAGTGGCGAAAATCAATTAGGACCAACAGGTGGAGGAAAAACAAGTGGCTGGGGTCCAGCAGGACTTAAGGGACCTGTTCAGGATTTATCGTTCAGGTACACTGAACTGGCAGAAAAACAGGCAAAACTGATAGAAAGAGCAGAAAAAATTGAAAGAGAACTGAAAATACTGAACATTTACAATGCGCAACTTGAACAATCAATTTCTGCAATGAAACAGTTTACCATACACTTGAAAGAAGGCAGATATAATAACCTTCTCACAACAAATCAGATGATTGTGAACAATCTCAAACAGGCGCAACAGGTACTCACAAACCAGGCAATTATAAGGGTAGAAAATTCTGAAAGAATTGAGAAAAAAAGAAAAGAACTCGGAAGTATCTGGGACGAGAAAATTCCGTCAGGATACGAACCTGTTGTGAGGAAATATTATGAAAATATTGCTGGCAGGTAATGTGTTTTTATTATTCATTTGTTCTGTGTGGGGAATGCAACTTGTCCTTGAAAGCTCAAAAGATACCTATCAGGAAGAAGAAACTGTACTTCTGAATCTTACCATCATAAATGACTCAACACAGATTGAAAGTCATATCGTCGAATTTCTCCAGCCAAGAGAAAAAAACTGGATGTACATCGGCAATATTCATAAACTTGTCATTAAGAACATTCCTGCAATGGAACACTTTACCAATCACATGCCGCCAGAACCAAAACCCCACAGTCCACAGACAAATAAAAATTATAAACCTGTTGTCCTCAACCCTGGAGAATCTTATAGAATTTTGATTCCATTTTTTTATGAATATTATCCGGTGAAATTGCCAGCCACATTCAATGTTCAACTGCACTGGCTTGATACGGTTTCAAATCCAGTCAGTTTCACAGTTCTTGCAACAAAGGGAACGAAAAAACAGGAAAACATTATTATCAATGGAGATTTTTCAGAGGGCGAAGGAAAAATCCCTTATGGATGGAAAATTCTTGATGATAGAACACTCTGGGATTCAACAGAAAAATTTTTGATGTACAATGTTGATAGACCCACTGCTGAAAGTGAAGGATACTGGGC
>DAONMJ010000113.1:0-3982 GCA_035392545.1 bacterium | reverse complement strand
AAGAATAATGAGCATCGTATAGCAGGCCTGCCGAGAAAGTGAGGCAGGCGCACCGTCCATTTTATATGTTTTCCTGGAAACAGTAGTTATAATAAAAAAATGTTAACCGAGATACAAAAATGAGCAAAAAAAGAAAAAGAAATCCTTTTTCAGAAGCGCTGGATGCTGTGATTAAACCCATTGAATTTGTGGTGAACCCGGTGATTGTCAAACCGGTTGAGTTCCTTGCTGATAAAGTCAACCTTCTCATAAAGGATCTTGAACAAAAAACATCCACAAAAGAAAAAATTTCAGATGTTGACAACTTTGTTGATGGCCTTCTGGAAAATATGAAAACGATTGAAAAAAGTTTTTACCCATTTTTGAGCGAGGTGCTTCTTATTCATAATCTTGCCGAAAGCATGGCAACTCTTGCAAACGAAATTGAACTGTTAAGTATTCTTGGCAACCAGATTCAAAAAGTAATGAAAGTTGACCTTATTATGGGATTTTTAAAACACGAGAATGAAAATATGTTGATCCCTGGATATAAAATTTTACCTGAAAATTTTTCTCTTCCTGATGAATTTCATGCTTTTGCCCAGGAAAGATTTGACGCAGGAGAAGTGCAACTATATGAAAATACAAAAATTGGAACCAGGAAATTCAATTTGCTTATTACTCCCCTCAGAACAACCTCTGAAAAATTTGGTGTTTTCCTGATAGGGAGAAAACACTCGCGTGGCACTTTTACACCTGAAGAAACCACTCTCATCCTTGCTGGCAGCACCATGGTCAGTTTTGCTCTGAGCAATTTCAAATTGAATCAAAAAATACTTCGCGATAGACAGCTTGTCATTCTCGGACAAACAATAGGAAGCATTTCTCATGACATAAAAAATTTACTTACCGGGCTGGAAGGTGGTATTGAAATGCTCAATAATGGATTAAAGGATAAAAACTTTCAGGAAATTGAGACAGGTGCTGGCATATTGAACAGAAGCTATCAAAGAATGAAGACAATGGTACTTTCCATGCTTGATTATGCAAAAGATAGGGCACCAGAATTGAATTTGTGCAATTTTAACAACGTGGTGGCAGAAACCGTTGCAATCGTAAAAGAATCTTTTAAAGAAAGGGAAATAAAATTTATTGAGAATTATGACGCATCCATACCTCAAACAGCAGTGGACCCGGAACGTATTGATAGAATGGTTTCAAATCTTTTAATCAATGCCATCGACGCTGTGGAAGGGAAAAATGGAATTATTACAATTTCAACACGATATCTTCCTGAAACGAAAATCATTGAACTGGAAATTTCTGATAATGGAAAGGGTATTCCTGAACATGCTATGAACAAGATTTTTGACCTTTTCTATTCAACCAAGGGTTCAAGAGGAACAGGATTCGGGCTTGCCATTGTTCAAAAGGTTGTCAGGGAACACGATGGAAAAATTCAGGTCAGATCAAAACCTGGCGAGGGAACAACTTTTCTTATTCAATTGCCAGCCAGAGTTGCCCAAGAAAAAACAGCTACAATTTTTCAATGACAGCAGCGTTCCTTTCTATCACTGCCTGCGACCATGAGCGGAAAAATAATATCACTTGTACAGCAAGGAATCACCACTGCAACGACCATAAAAACTAAAACAGCCCCAATTTTGGCTATCCAATCCGTCAGCCCATATCCAATCAGATAAAGGATTGAAGCAATAGAGCTTACAAAAACATGCAGTGAATGTGAAAAAATAACACCCTCCTGTTTTTCCAGTGTTCCTGGAGCAAGAAATCCTACAATAATACCAAGAACAACAAATGGTAAAACAATCAATGGATGTTCGATAATGCAGATATGAAACTCCATGTGTGCACCGAGTAAAATTCCGGATAGGTAAGGAATAATAATATCACTGATACCGCAAATCACCACAGAACCAATAAAACCAGTTACTATTGCCTTGAAAAAATTTTTCTCGTGTTGCCAGAACATAGCCGTTGTTGCAGTGGCTGAAAAAAGAAGGTGCGAAGGATGAAAAATATGAAACAGTTCCACTGATGGAAAGGAAATATCCTGAACCTGGACAAGATACGCGAGAAAATTCAAAATACCCATACCCATCAAACCAAAACTGACGCTCAAAATTGAAAAAGGAAGATGGTGTTTGAGTTCATGCAATATATGATAATTTTTCATTTTCCCTGATCTTTTTTCATTTTCTTACTGCACTCTGGACATAGCCCATAGAACTGAATCATATGTCCTGTGATGTTGAAATTGTGTTTTTGCTCAAGTTTTTTTTCTATTTTTTTTATCAATTGTGTTTCCTCTTCCATAAAATCCTGATAGTCCTGAATTCTGCCGCAGGTTTTACAAACAATGTGATGGTGATGGCCTTTGTCATGCACATGATGAACAACTTCATATCTTGCCCGTCTGTCTCCAAAATCAAACTTTTCAATAATTCCCATACGATTGAGTACTTCCAGCGTTCTGTAGACAGTTGTCAACCCAATATCCGGATGCTTTTTGTGAATATGGATGTAAATATCTTCTGCGCTCAAATGTTCCTCTGTATTCAGTAAAAAATTCAGAATCACATCTCTTGGCAGGGTGCATCTTAAACCGTGTCCGCGAAATAGTTTATGTGCCCACGGCGGACCGGCTTTACAATATCCTGGCATAATCCTTATTCCTTTTTAGAAATGATTTCCATTTATTTTAACACAAAACATCTTCATCTCATAATGGTTGACTGAAAGAAAAAATCTGATAAAATTTATTGTATGGCAACGCTCAAAGAAGAACTTGACAGACTCCTGGAACTCCAGGAACTTGATATAAAATTGAAAGATATTGATGCACTTCTGGAAGATTTACCACGACAGGTTAAAACCCTTGAAAAAGAAGATATTGTTATTCAGAAAGATCTTGAAGAATTCCAGAAAACATCCACCCATATGAGGGTTGAGAGAAGACAGAAAGAAACCGAACTCAAGGCAATTGAGGAACAGATTAAAACTCTTCAGTCGAAACTTTACGAAGTAAAAACCAATAAAGAATATCAAGCGCTCCAGACAGAAATTGAAACATTGAAAAAAAAGATATCTATGCTTGAAGACGAAATTCTTGTTCATATGGAAAAGGACGAACAATTTAAACAACAGGAAAAACAACTCCAGGAAAAAATGGAAAAACACAAATACTTAAAAACCACAAAGCAAAAAGAACTCGAAAGTAAAATCAATCAGTTAAAGGAAGAAAGAAACCAGATCCAGAAAACAAGAGATGAGTATGCCGCAGGTATTGATATGGTGTTGCTGGAACTGTATGCAAGGGTCAGGAAAAATAAAAAAGATGGAATCGCCATATGCAGAATTACCCATGACTCAAATGGAAGCATTTGTAATGGCTGTTACGTATATATTCCAGGATACCTTGTGGAAAAAGTCAAAAGGAAAACAGAAGTTGTGCAGTGTGAAAACTGTGGCAGAATCCTTTCAGAATGAAACACCTCATTTTATATTTTGATGGAACATGCCGACCTAATCCAGGTAAAGCAGCCTGCGCGTATGTCATCACAGATGAAAATTCCCGGCTCATAGAAAAATCCGGTCGTTATATCGGCGAGGGTACAAACAACATTGCCGAATATACAGGCCTGGTCCTGGGATTGATTGCAGCAATGAAACACAGGGCTGAAAAAATTACAGTTTATGCAGACAGTAACCTTGTCATTCAACAGTTAAGCGGAAATTTCAAAGTTAAAGATATTTACCTGCAAAAACTTCATGTCATTGCCACTGAAATGTTGAAACTGTTTGATAAAATAGACATTGTTTATGTTCCTCATGAAAAAAACCAGGCCCATTTAATCGCCCAATCATATCTTGAACAGGATCTGTTTTAAGACATAAACCGATTGAACAGGGTGTCGTCTAATTTATGATATTTGACAATCAGGGAGCAGCCGGGTGGCTACTCTGTGAAAAGCAGGGAGGA
>DAONMJ010000112.1:0-4013 GCA_035392545.1 bacterium | reverse complement strand
CATATTTCACTATATTACCTTGCTTTACCAGTGCTGTAGCAGGATAACCCGCATGTTGAGAAAGAAAGACGAACAGATATTTTGATGAAGGAAATTCCTGTACTGGTAAGTTTTCTGTTAGTTCTTTTTTTTCTGAAGGATGCACTCCTCCATAAAAACTTTCAGTTCTTCTCGCAAATGAAATAGTGGAGATTTTTTTCTCTTCACTGGAACCAAATTTATTATAGTCCCTGACTTTGACAGGATAAGAAATTGTTCTTTTCTGTTTCTCCATTCTTTTGAATATTTCTATCCACACACAATCTTTTTCCGCATTCACCTCGCATTTACTATCTTTTGCGCCACCACACGGACCATTGAGCAAACTTTTTGCGCAATCAACAATTGGACATAAACCACCAGTCATTCCAAGATAACACTGGGCACATCCAGCGCACTTTTCACTTCCAAGCGCAATACCATGATAACCAATAATGCTTGTCGCATTATCACTCTGCGGCACACTATCAGCCAGAGCAATGACTCTTATGCGTTTGTTTTCAACCAACTTTGCAACTGTCTGAATACCCAGACCACAAGAAATAATACCAATTGGACTATTTTCAGGAAGGTTTTGAATCTTTTTTTCAGTAAGAAAACGATTGCAAAGAAAATCAATTCCCAGGCAACCGTTTATTTTATCTTTCTCAGATATTAACTCCACAAAATTATCACATTCTGAGAATTCTTCTGTTTCAAACACCTTATAACATTTTTTACACCAGATAACAAAAAGAGAAGAAACTTCTTTCAGGACATCATCCAGTTCGTCCTTTGGCTTCAACCTGTATTTTGTGTAATCCATCATTGTTTCTCTCATCTGTTTCTGCAGATTAAAATATGTTAACATAAAATTTTCAGCATTATTGAGAACGGCATAATTTTTCGACCTTTGTTAAAAGAATCTCTGCATCTCTTTTTGTCCTGGTACGTGTACAGATGTAAGAAAGTTTTGCATCAAGATGTTTGATGAAAAATTCAACTTCTTCTGGCATTATATGAGCCATTACAATTTTTCCTGCGTCCTGGATTTTTTTGTATAATGGAAGCCATTTTTCTACAGATAAGGTATTTCCTGCTCCAGGAGTCCATTGTATTATTTTAATTTCTGGAACTTTACACAGGGTATCTACGTGATGTAATGCCCCGGGTCCATCAAGATGATAAATCACCTGGCCAAATTCTTTTCCAACAAGTTTAATTTCATCCAGTACAAACTGCTCAAACATTTCCCTTGAAAGCATACATGATATATCTGATTGTGTGGAAACAAATGAATATGGACCCCATAGATTGTGCCAGCAAACTCCATAACCTTCCTGATATTGCAGATAAATGTCATTGATTTTTTTGTTGAGAATAACCCAGTTTCTTGCAAGTTTCATTATGGCTGATTTCATTGCGACTGGCTTATCCATGAGTGTAAGCATAAATTTTTCAGAACCCATAAGCATTGAAAGAAGATCGTGTCCTGG
The DNA here is from genome assembly GCA_035392545.1 of bacterium. Taxonomy (GTDB): domain Bacteria; phylum Ratteibacteria; class UBA8468; order B48-G9; family DTJG01; genus DTJG01. Next base: position 2,499 of record DAONMJ010000112.1, on the reverse strand, counting down.
AAGGATCGCTGGGCTCCCGATAAGAAATTTTCCGGATCCTGCCTGAGCAAATTTCGTGTAAAAATCAAAAAATTGCTTCAATTCTGGTGAGTTAAAATCAAGTTCAAACAAACTCTCATTGTCAACATCAAGATTTTCAATGGGCTCAATCCATACTGTTTCGGGGTTAAATTTCACTTTTGCACCGTATGAAATTGTATACCCTGCCATCACTGCATCAGAAGGTAGAGCTTCGCCAATATACGCTGTGTTTGAAAATCTATACCAGAGATTTTTAAGATACACATCAATATTTAAGTACAGGTCTCTATCAGACAATGGTTTTTCGGGAACAACAGAATCTGGCTTCGGGTCAGGAGCATATATTGCAAGACATGGTCTTCCTATGTATTTTCCGTTCCAGAAATCAGTTAAACGTTGCTTTGTCTCAAGCCAATCTGGTTTAAATAGCATTTTACCTCCTGTAAATAAAAGGTCTTCTGAACATGCCTGCAAAATGATGGGGATTGTAAATTCTTAATGCAATAGTATTGTTGCCTGGTTTCAATTTTCCAGTAAGGTCAACATCCCACTGAAATCTATAATCATTGAACCACCATACCGGCCTGTAATTTTCTCTATGAGCAACTTGTTCACCATTGACATAAAGCCAGCATTCATTAAACAATCCAGGAAACATAATATGAATATTTCCCTGTGTTTCTTGTTGTGTCAATTCAATGTCTGTTCTGTACCAGCCATATCCAAGTTCAGATTGCCTGTCCTTTCTTCTTATACCCTGTGCTTGAAGATACAGGTCTGTCCTAACTATTTCCCATGTTTTTTCAGGATAATCCTTTCTTGTTTTCAGTGTACAGTTTTGTGAATTTTTCTTCCAGTAAGAAAGGTCTACCGGACACTGGTAATATTTTTCCTTAAATCCAGTATTTTCAGGATCTCTCATAAATGCCCATTCCAGTGGCAATTTTTTTACCAGGGTTCCATTTGTTCCATCAGTGAGAGTCAGAAATTCCCTATATTGTTTAACCTCACCAGTCCACCAGGGATAACCACTTTCTAATTTTGTGGTGGTGAAAATCCCATTCATCGACGTAAGATGGTCTCTTGCAGCAAGCCCTTTTTCACCATAAGAAACAGCTGTCGCATAATCAACTTCAGACGCTGCTGCTTTTACCATCGCAATATAATTTTTCAGTACCTCAAAACTTAATCTTGTAAATTTCATCCTTTCAAGATATAGTTTTTCATTGTATGTTTGCTCTGTTTTTTGAGAAATTTTTTCAGCAAGTTTTTCTGCTTCAAGCAATTTTTTCTCAAGAAAATTTATCAGTTGTTCTGTATATATTGCTGGCGCAACAAAATACTCATGCTCTGTAACAATTGTGTCCTGCCATGCATCAAATATTGCATTCCAGTACTGACTCATCGGTTTTGCCATAGGACCATAAAACGCTGGATAAAATTCTTCAATAAGTTTATCAACATCTTCATCAGGATTCCACATCAATCTTCCGCGAATGTAAAGATTGATAAATGTCGTGGCAAAAGCGCCCCTGCTTTCTGTGTAAATGCCAAGAATTCCCGCGTTTCTGTAATGTTTAATATCCTCTCTGATTGAAGCAATAGAAGGATTTGGAATATCTCTCCATACAAGCATTCCCTGGTCATAATCATAAATGACTACTCTGCCCTGCATTGCCTTTGCCCATTTATAAAGTATCTCTTTATATTCCTGCCTTGGCGGTGATTCAATATCATCCATTCCATGAATTGGGTCTATATCAATTGGTGCAAGATACGCAACAAGTGGTTCTTTTGCCACAATATCTCTCACAGGGGGTAATGTGATATTGGAGTAAGCCAGAAAACCAATTTTCGCCTTGCTTTCAGGATATTTTTTCATCAAAATTTCTGCAACATTATTGTAAAATTCCATAAAAGCATCTGTCATTGAAGGGGTCATAAAGTATTTATCCCACTGAAGGGACATCAATTCCTTATCCTTTGGAGAAACTGAACTATATAGACCGTCTTCCATTCCCAGAGAAATCCTTTTGTCTGCTGCATAGTCCTTCTCAATCTTTGCTGCGACATGTTCTGCTGTTGACTTTTCTGAAATTGGAATTTTAAATGGGTCACCACCTGGTGCAATATCTTTTGTATATTTGGCAAGTACATGCCCGCTTGGTACAACCTCATTATTCATCATATTCAACCGCATAAACTCGTCCCTTCCTCTTGTATCACCAAGCCAGGAAATCCAGTAGCCCCTGACCTCAAAGGGCGAACCATAGGCATAATCAATCTCATCAAGTATAAGCCGTGAATGATTCGGTACATATTGCCCGAATTCAGTTGGCATAAAAAACCTGCATCCCCACCTTCTCAAAATTTCACCAACTGCATAGCAGTTTGACTCATCATTGCTTCCTACAAGGTAAATTCTGTTTCCTTCTGTTTTGATCACAATTGCGTCAGCGCGAAGAACAGGATTTTTCT
>DAONMJ010000111.1:0-4053 GCA_035392545.1 bacterium | reverse complement strand
GCAATTGTTTCACAGTCGTGTTCAATCTGATTGTTGGTCCCTTCCAGAATAATCATCAGAAAAATTTCACCAGGTATTGATGGCCAGTGCTTACCACAGTAATCCCCGGCGATGGAAATGACTTGTTTACTAATAAATTCAATGGCAAGTGGTCTTGCAGAAGATTTCAGAATAAAAGGCACACACTTAAGAGCATCTTTTGTACTGTGAAATGGAGCAATAACTGTCAGGTATGCGTCTGGTTCTGGCATGACACTGAGAATTGCTTCAGTAATAATACCCAGTGTTCCCTCAGAGCCAGTAAAAAGTTGAATAAGGTTGTAACCAGTGCTGTCTTTAATAATTTTACCGCCTGCCTGAATGATTTTTCCGTCAGAACAAACCACTGTCAAGCCCCTGATGAAATTTCTGACTGTACCATATTTTACTGCCCTTGCGCCACCAGCATTTGTACTAACCAGTCCTCCAATGGTTGCACTTTCTTCACCAGGATGTGGCGGGAAAAACAATTTCCTTATTTTCAGCGCCTGGTAAAATTCTTTCAATGTTACACCTGATTCAAGATGAGCCATGAGATTATTCTGATCAATCTCAAGGATTTTATTTATTTTTTCTGTACTTACCACAATGCCACCATAAGAAGGAATACACCCACCGCAAAGTCCTGTTCCTCCGCCTCTTGCAACAACAGGGATTTTTTCACGCGTCGCAATCTTTACAATTTCTGCGACCTGTTGTGTATTTGCAACTTTTACCACAATTTCTGGAAAGCTGAATGCTTCTGAGAGAGCAAATTCATCATGACTATAATCAATAAGTTTTTCTTTATCTCTTAAAACGTTTTCTTTACCCACGATTCCTTCGATTTCTGAAACTATGGGTTCAGTTAATTTTTTGTACATGTTTCTCCCTCTTTGGATCGATGAACAGACAGAGATTTTGCCTCTTCCATTGTTCTGCTTGTTCAAGGTATGGATATTTTTTCTCCATATTTTTGAATGTTTTTGTATGGCAAGTGGTTTTGAAATCTGAAAGATACAGGTACGCGTGCAGCATTTCATGAAAAACTATGTATTCAACAAAAAATTCTGGTACAGAGTCACTGTCAAGAACTCTGTTGATTCTGATGAGATTTATTTCAGGACAGTAATTTCCGAAGACAATTGAACGATGTCTTTTGCCGTTATAACGTTTTCCAAAGGTAATGTTCACGGATGATAACCTACGGTCAAAAAATTGTGCATTAATTTTATCAAATATCTGTTTCAGGTTATAAAATTTTCCAGTATAATTGATTCTTGTTTTGTATTGTTTTAAGAAAAGGTGCTGGTTTTTTTTTACATACTCTATAATCAACCTCCTGTTTTTCTTTTTTTCTTTTCCTGCGATGAAATCCGCAATTGCAATAAGGATTTCAGGAGGTCCTTTAACAAGATGGTGGTGAATTTTTACTGTTTTTTCACCACCAGGTCCTGTAATTACTTGAACGAGTGTTTTTCTGTGAGATGTGGTTTCAATATGAATTTTTGTTCCTGTTTTTTCTTTAAGAAATTTTTCAAAATCAATCATAAATTCCTACTTGACAGAAAAGACATTTCCAAGCGTTGCATAAATGGGTTTGGGATAACCAATATTGAAAATTGCCTGTGCTTTTACAACATCAAGGCCACCATCGTCAGCAATGAAATTTTCATCAATATGACCTGCAACACATTTGACAATGACAAATGAATGATAATTGATTTCGATTTCTTTTTCATATTTACATTCTATGTTTGCCACGCACTCTTTGATAGTGGGAGTAGAAATTTTTTTAGACGGCTCAGTGGTAAGGCCTGACTCTTCAATTTCGCTTCTGGCAGGAGGGATACTTTGGCCACAAATTTCTGCTGCGCTGGCAATAGGCCTTGTCACAACATTGATTGTGAGTTCACCTGTTCTTTTGATGTTTTTGTAAGTATGGGATGGCTTACCTATTGCGATGCCAATTTCTGAACCAGAGACATTTGTATAGGCGCCAAAAGTACCACCATTGATGGTTCCGTCAGGATGAAGAGTTACAATAATAATGATTGGTCTTGTTCTTACAAGGTTTGTCAGTCCTGTTTCAATATATCGTTTTCCCATATTCTGCCTCCTTGAAATCTATTTTTTGCTAATTTCTTTCATTTTCATCATAAAATAACGAAAGTTTTCAAATGAAATGTCTGGTGGAGCACTGTGGTCCATTCCACAAATATATCCTCCTTCTTCAACAAGGCCTGCTAATCTTTTTGCTTCCTGGTCTATTGCATGTTTGCCTTTGGCGACAATTCTTTTATCGAATCCTCCCCACATTTTCAGAGATTTTCCGTACTTTTTTCTTAAAGCAACCACATCCATTCCTGCCTGTACTTCAAATGGATAGATAATATCAATGCCTGCATCGAGCCAGATTGGAATAAGAGAATCTACATTTCCATCACTGTCAAGCGCAATAAAAGAAACCTTCTTACCATAATTTTTTACAAAATCCACAAGTTTCCTGTACCGTGGAAACATGAAAGATTTTACCATTGATGGTGAAATCAATGGGCCGCTGTGGTATGCCATGTCCTCCCATATAATGAGAATGTCGACATGAACGATTTCAAGGACCTGTTTCATCGTAGTGATAATATGTTGCAGAAAACATTCCATCGTTTCTTCCACAAATGCCGGTTCATCATAAAAAAGCGTGCAGAGTTTTTCAATTCCTACAAGATTTCTGAGGGGTCCGAAAAATCCTACCCATCTATCTGCAGTGATAAAAAATGGACAATTACTTTCCTCAGCTGAGATGAGTTTTTGTTTCCAATCAGGGCCCAATCTTATAGAAACATTAGATGTCATCCTCTGTTTCCAGAAGGAATTGAATTCATCGCGTGTTTCAACAGGAAATTTTATAAATTGGGGCATCGAACTTCTTTCATGTTTTTTAAATTCTTTCATCACAACCCCATCCTCATTGATAATGACTCTGTGGTTGTCGTCTTCTGACAAAAGTTTTTTTTCAAAAGGAGGATAAGGGTCGAAAATATGACGGATCTGGACAAGCTTGTCAGTACCGAAATTGTCCACTCCATCATAACCTTCTTTCATCCATCTTTCAAGTGTTTCCTGCCATGGTCCGAAAAGGTCCCAGTATGGATGGCGCTGCCTTTCCTGGTAATTCATCGAAGCATAGAAACACTCTCTGTCTGTCATGGATGCTCCTTGTTATTTTTTCCCGACAGGCATTAGATACAGAATATCCTGAGGAATATTTAAAATCTCTTTTACCATTTTATCATTAAATGCACCAATGGCAACAGTTGCCAATCCAAGGGATTCTGCCTGAAGATATATATTTTCTGCCGCATGTCCTACTTCAATAAATACATATTGTCTGGCTCTATCTCCATATCGTCTTTCAGTTCTGGAAAAATTAGCAGCAATAACAACTACTGCAGGCGCCTGTTTGATTGATTGCTGTCCAAGTGCTGCAAATGCAAGTTTTTCGCGAATATCTTGAGATGAGGAAACCTTTTTCAAACTGTGGGTAAGGACGTTATAATAGTAAATCGCTGGTTCAATTGATTTAACATTTCCTGCAACGATGTAAATTTCCAGAGGATATGTGGCACCTGCAGATGGTGCCGTTCTTCCACCCCAGTTTGCAGTAATACCCTGAGCTGCCCACAGAATTTGACCAAGCTCTTTAAGGGTTAAGGGTTCGTTTTTATATTGTCTCACACTGCGTCTGGTTGCAAGGGCTTCCTCGACTGATAATGTTCCCTTTGTTTCAGGCGCAGGTAATTTCACTGTAATGTCTGGTTCTTCTAAGTTGACAATCTTTTTTTCCTGCGCAGGTATCACACCACAGGCAATAATGAAAATAAAAGATATTGAGAAAATTTTTTTGATTGACGGCATCGGCTGTCTCCTTTTTACAATATTTGAAATGTCTTTGCCTTCTTATTTGCAAGCATATGCGCAACTCTCAACGGTTCTGGTATTCTATATCCAGAACTACACGCCAGAATGATTTTTATG
>DAONMJ010000110.1:0-4061 GCA_035392545.1 bacterium | reverse complement strand
CCCTAAATCCCCCTTTTGAAAAGGGGGAAGACCGGGAGAGGAATTTGAAAAGGGGGAAAACAAAAGGGCGATTTTGAAAAAGGGGGAAAACGAGAAGAGGAATTTTGAAAAAAGAGAAAATTATACTACTTCCCTTCAGGAACGATGAATTTTGTCTCTGGGCAGTGACAATGGGTCACAGCCGACATCAGGGAAATGTATAAATAGGACATCTATTCTAAAAATCAAGCAGATATTTGCCAGTTAAGACAATCGCCATTCATCATTAGGGTATATGATACCAGTGGAATTTGAACAAAAAGAGATAAAACAATTACCTTTAACCAGGTCGCCTAATTCTCCCTTATTTTGCTCTTGACAAATGGGGGGGCAGTACATAATCGATAGACACAGGACATTCTATCTGTTAAACAACAAGATGACTTGACAAAATTCTTAAAAAAGGGGGTAATAGAGTGTTAACAAAACAGAAGGGGGTGGATATGGCAATTCAATATCGGCGGCCTGGCAAACATGGTGTACTTGTGAGTAATCTGTGCCTGGGCACAATGAATTTTGGCTGGCATACTGATGAAAAAGAAAGTTTTAGCATTATGGACCGTGCCTTAGAACTTGGCATCAACTTTTTTGATACTGCTGATACCTATGGGTGGGGTGGTCAACAGGGCGACACTGAGATTATCATCGGAAAATGGTTTGCGCAGGGCAAAGGAAGAAGACAGGCAGTTGTTCTTGCTACAAAGGTTTATAACCCTGTGACAAGGAAGGAAAATAAACCCGAACCAAATACTGATGGTCGTTCTCTTTCTGCTATGAAAATCAAAAAGCACTGCGAGAACAGTTTGCAAAGATTACAGACCGATTGGATAGACATTTATCAGATGCATCATGTTGACCGTGAGTGTCCATGGGATGAAATATGGCAGGCATTTGGTACCTTGATGTATCAGGGCAAGGTTGTGTATGCTGGTTCAAGCAATTTTGCTGCCTGGGATATTGCGACTGCCTGTCAGGAGGCATGGAAGCGTAATCTTACAGGACTTGTGAGTGAACAAAGTATTTATAATCTTCTCAATCGAACCATAGAACTTGAAGTAATACCTGCATGCCGTTACTATGGACTTGGATTGATCCCGTGGAGTCCACTTGCTGGAGGGTTGCTTGCGGGAATGAAAGGGAAAATTACAGCAGGCAGAAGAACAGATGCCAATATTAAGAAAACCGCTGAACAGAAAAAAGACCAGTTGCAGAAATACCAGTCGCTGTGCGAAAAAATTGGGGAAGAACCTGCAACTGTTGCCCTTGCTTGGTTGTTGCACAATCCTGCTGTTACAGCACCCATCATAGGACCCCGCACAGTAGAGCAACTTGAACGCGCTATCAGGGCAACAGAAATCACACTTGATGAGGAGATATTGCAGAAACTTGACGAGATATTTCCTGGTCCAGGAGGTGAAGCACCAAAGGCATATGCCTGGTAATGGATATCCACAATACTAAACCTTCACAGAATATGGTAATCTAATTATTAACAAATAAACGAAAGGGGGTGAAATCATGAGATATGCAATCATGATAGTTCTTGCAGCAACATTGATGTTTGGCTATGCGATGACGCTTTGTGCCCAGGAAAAGGCTGCCCAACCTACAGCAACCCAGGATGAGATGATGGCAAAGAAAAAACAGGCAGCAGAAATTATGGGCAAAATGAGAAATATTGAAAGGCAGGTTGCTTCCCAGGATGAGGAATGCAAGAAAATTACTGTCCAGATGACTGAACTTGAAAAACAGCGCAGAGCTCGCCTTGAAACACTACTATCAGGGAATGAGGAATATCAGAAATTGAAAAAACAACTTCAGGAATTGATGCCTCCTCCACCTCAAAAGGAAGCACCGAAAGAGGCACCGAAAAAGTAACGTCTTCTGGCAAAAAGGAGAGGAAGGGCTGGTAAATTCCAGCCCTTTTCTTTTGCAATAAACTTACCTCTGTATTATGATGTCTAAAAGACAACGATGGAGGGAAAATGAGAAAAATATTTGTGATTACACTGATTTTTGGTATTTCAAATATTATCTTTGCGCAGGAAAAAATCAACCAATCAAGTCAGAGTGAAACCCAGATTCAGTTTAATCTTGATGATTTTGAAATCATTCATCTTTCCTCAGGTGTAATCGGCGAAACAAACATCAAACCACCTGTTCAGAAACCTGCTGCACCACAAACCCTTTCCAGGGAAGAAAGAGAACAGGCAATAAGGCGGCTGCAGGACATCAGAACAGCAATGAGAAAAATAGAAGAAGATACTTCACAAAACAATCCTGAATTGAAGGCAATTATGGATAAAATCAACCAGCTTCAGCAAAAAAGAAAGACACGACTGGATGAACTGCTTGCCGACAATTTTGAATATCAGCAATTGAAACAAAAAATTGCCTCTGGAGATGTGCAGAGTTCAGATGCCATGCAGATGGCAGCAATTGAAAGAAGAATTGCATTTCAGGACGATCAAATCAGGCAGATTGATCAGGAAATCAGGAAACTCCAGCAGCAGAGGTATAGTTTGCTTCAAACAGCACTTCAGGATAATCAGGAGTATCAAAGCCAGAGAGCAGAAATTCAGACAATTATGCAGAGTTTTACAGGCAGTTTCCAGAGGAATACAAGTGTTCCTGCTTTTCAACCTTCGGCACAATCAGTACCAAGCCAGCCAGGATGGAGAATGCCCGGTAGCACTGACAGCAATATGCCCCTGGGTCAAAGCAATGATTTGCCCTGGCGCAACAGGCCAGGCGGCAGAAATAGATAATTTAACCTTCAAGAAGTTTCATTTTTAATTCAAGATAGTAATGAAAGTTTTCAAACGGTGTATCTGGTTGAACAGTATGGTCAATTGTGGGAATGTAGCCACCAGATTCAACAAGCACAGGGATTTTTGAATACAGTTCTTGCTCAATTTCTTTTTTCCCTTTCTGAAGAACACGCTTGTCTATACCACCAACCAGAGCAATCTCTTTTCCGAATGTTTTTCGCAATCTCACAGGATCCATATCTGATGCCTGTTCCAGTGGCCACAGGCAGGTAATACCGCTTTCTATCATCAGGGGTATCAGCACCTCGCAATTACCATCGCTATCAAGCCAGAAGTACTTTATCCCTGCCTTTCTGAATCTATCTATAATTTTCCTATAATAAGGGGCAAAAAATTTCTTGAATATCTCTGGTGAGATTAAAGGCCCGCCTTTTCCCGCAAAGTCCTCAAAAAAGTTGAAGTAATCAAAATCAATTTCATTCAGGGCTTTTTCAACAAGAGCAAGAAGAAATTCTGTGTTAAACTCAATCATTTCTTCAACAAATGCAGGGTCATCATAAAACAGATATGAAATATTTTCTGTACCCACCCAGCGCCGAAGTTGAGAATACAGTCCGAACGATGCGTTTGTTAAAAGACACAATGGATATGTTCTTGTTTTCCACATTTTAACCATTTCGTCCCACCATAAGGGATACCTGACCAGCGAGTTTGGATTGTATCTTTTTTTAATTTGTTGAAAACTTTGCCTGTCTGTCACAGGAAAAGAAATGTACTGGTCCATACTCATTCTTGTTCCACGGACAGTGCCTACCTTTAATGCCTTTGTCACAATACCATTTTCATGTCTTGCTGTGATTGTTCTTTCGTCTTCTTCAAGTACCTCGTATTCAAATGCTGGAATCATTCCAATGTTAATGGGAGCAAAAGCACGCCTGTCAATTCTGAAATATGGCTCACCTTCAAACCAGTTAAAATACAGAGCATCCTGAGGTAGTCCCTGCTGTTGCCACTGCTGGATGGTCTGTCCCCAGAGTCCAAGTTCATGATTTGGAACCCTGTCAACCTTTTTGAATTCCATTACTGCGCAGAATCGTTCTCTGTCTGTCATTGTTTTCCTTTCTTAAAGAAGTTTCATGCGATTGTTCAATCTTTTCATTTTTTCTGAAATGACATTATTAACAAAAATTTGAGCATTTTTCCTGACTTTTTCAAGGACTTCTGGTTTGAAAAGATTTATCCATTCCTGTG
>DAONMJ010000109.1:0-4154 GCA_035392545.1 bacterium | reverse complement strand
GCAAAAACATCAATATTTTCTCCTGTTTTCCCGGATACAGAAATGATCACAATCTCCGATTTTATTTTGTTGATATAACCGGTAAATCTATCCATATTGAATTCAATTACTTCAGAAAGGTCAATTTTATTAATAAGAACAACATCAGAAATGGAATACATTAAGGGATATTTGGCTGGTTTTTCTTCTCCCTCTGTAATGCTTGAAACTGTCACATTGCAGTCCACACCGAGTTTGACTTCAGCCGGACATACAAGGTTCCCAACGTTTTCGATAAAGAGCACATTTATTTCAGAAAAGGGTAAATTTTCCATCCCTTTTTTGATCATCATTGCTTCAAGATGACATGCACCACCAGTGTTAATCTGCACAACAGGGACACCCAATCGGGAAATCCGCTCACCATCAAATGTTCCTGCAATATCTCCCTCAATAACACCACAAAAAATTTTTCTTTTTTTCATTTCTGGAACCAGTTTTTCAAGAATCGCTGTTTTTCCAGACCCGGGACCGCCCATAAGATTAATAGAAAAAATATTATGTTCCTTCAGGGTTTTTTTATTTTCTGCAGCCACCTCATCGTTTTTTGCAAACAAATTTTCGCCTACATCAATTTTTTTTAAACTCATGACATCTCCTTGATTTATTCAAGTTCAAGTTCCACATTATCCACAATATATTCTGGTTCCTGTAAATTCTTATTTCTCTGTACTTTAATTTTTGCACCCTTTAACAAAGGGTCATCCCCGACAATACAGGAAAACATAAAATTGAGATTCCCTTCGTCAAGACAGCTGAACGGATGTATGGTCATGTGAACCAATACAACCCTTATGGCTTTTTCCTTTGCACAAACATCCCTTAATAATAATACAAGATTCTCAATAACACTCATCTCATGCATTGTTTCCACCGGTCGGAACTTGCATTATATTTTACTCTTTATGGTAGATTTTTAGAAAATCCAGCAGAAATTCAACAGTTTCTCCAATCGCCTGCCTTACTGGAGTACTGAAAGACGTTCCAGGACACACGGATTGGGGTTCGATACCCAGCATAATAATTTTTGCGCCGGTTTCACTTTTAAGATAATCATGTAAGAGATAAAGTGGTAGCCTGTGGGTTGACAAGTCCATATTTTTAATCTGAGATGGCTTTACAAGAAAAATCGAACCTGGTTCTTTACCTGCTATACAGGAATCTATAATAAGAATATGCGTTGGATTTTCCTTTTTTATTTTAGAGGTAAAATTTTCAGGAGACCCATAGCAATTGATAACAGCAACACTCGAATAATTTTTTGTAATACGTTCTGCAATAATATTTACAATTTCAGGTCCAAGTCCATCATCAGAAGATTCAGGGTTACCAATACCCATTATGACCAGTTTATGGAAATTATTCAATTTCTGAATAAATTGTTTCTTCCACAATTCCATAGGTATAATAGACGATTATTAGCCGTTTTGCGATTGCTGGGTTGATTTTTTTGCTGGTCGGGTGTATGTGTATTCGGCTTTCAGTTTCAATCGGCTGTCTGTTGCAATTTCAAACTCATCGTTCATAAATAATGCCTTCGTCGGACACGACTCCACACATTGTGCACAATGAATACATCTATCATTGTGAATCGTCATTTTATATCTTTTCTCTTCATCTGAAAGTGTTTCAATTTCAATCGCAAATGCGGGACAATCCCTTACGCACGCTCTGCAGACAATACATAGTTCAGGTTTTAAAATCGGTGTACCCCTGAAATCATCAGGAACCTTCATTTTCTTGAATGGATACTCTATTGTGGCTGGCCTTCTAAAAAGATGCCTTAACAATTCAGGTACAAATGCTGCTGGTTTGAATTTCATTGTATTATCCCCTTTACAACAATACTTATTAACAATTGCAGAACAGCAAGTGGAGTTAAATACTTCCAGGAAAAAACCACCATCTGATCTACCCTGATTCTTGAACACGCTGCCCTTATCAAAGAAAGGATTGCAATCACAAGCAATGTCTTCAAGACAAATTTAAATAATCCCAAAACAATACCACCAGAAAAACCTGCCATAAAAACAGTCGCAATCAAACCGCTTCCAACAACCATTTCAATGTCTGTCATCAATCTAAAAAATGCAAGTTTCTTTCCTGAATATTCTGTAAAAGTTCCTCCAACAATTTCTGTTTCAGCATCAGGAATATCAAAAGGAGTCCTTTCAAGTTTTGCCTGAAGTGCAATCACCGAGACAAAAAAACCAGTGACCTGGAACAAAAGAAGAAAAGGAAATTTCTGATAAAAATAAGATATCTCAGCAAGTCGCCAGGAATCTGCAACGATTGCTGGACTTAAAATTGCAAGAAACAAAGGTACCTCATACCCGAAAAGCATCGTTAAGACCCTTACCCCTCCGAGTGTTGAGAAAAAATTTGTTGAATGCCATCCTGCAAGGAAAAATATCAGTGTTGGTAAGCTCAAAAGATACAACACAACAATAACATCTCCCTGAAAGGAATTGAACGAAGGTATTGAAACATCTACATTCCATAAAGGAAGGTACAACCCAACCGTTACAACAACTGCAAGCCCGATAACAGGCAGTGATGAAAAAATAATCCTGTCCGCTTTTTCAGGAACGATGTCTTCCTTGAACAACAACTTTAAAAAATCAGCGACCGGCTGGAGAATTCCATTTCGTCCTGTATAGGCCGGACCAATCCTGTTTTGAAGTCGTGCATACAATTTTCTGTCAAACCATTCACAAAACGTTGAATATACAAATAAAAACAGGATACCAGGATAAATCAGTAAATAAACCAGTGCTTTTATAACGGCCATACAAAATCCTTTTTTATTTCATTGTATTTATATTTTCTACGAATATCAGCCATAGATAAAACCTTTGAGGTTCCTTTTCTTATATCCTTGAGTTCAACAAATCGTTCGGCACAACAAACACATGGGTCAATGGCTGCAAAAATTAACGGTATGTCAGCTACAAAACAATTTTTAAGCATCTCAATCGTGGCAGGATAATTTGCAAGAGTTGGCGCCCTCACCTTTAATCTTTCTGGTTTATCTGTTCCATTGCTTTTGACATAATGAATATTTTCTCCCCTTGGGGCTTCATACCTGCTCACAACCTCTGCTGGCTGCACTTTTCTCGGGGCTCTTACCTTAATATCTCCCTGTGGAAGATTGTTGATAATATATTCCACTATTTTATAACTCTCAACAAGTTCTTTCACCCTGACCACAACCCTTCCGAGCACATCACATGTATTAGCGGTGCACAGTTCAAAAGGAATTTCACTGTAAGCGGCATAAGGGTCATCTTTTCTAATATCAGAAGCCACACCTGATGCCCGCAGTGTAGGTCCGACAGCGCACAACGCAATTGCTTTTTCCTTCGGAAGCATCCCAACCTTTGTAATTCTTACAACAAATGTTGGTTCTGTCGTTCCAAGATTTGTGTAATATTCTGTTCTCATTTTCAAAAATTTTATTCCTTCAAGTATTTTCTCTTTCTGATTTTCATTCACGTCTCTTCTTACCCCGCCAATAGTATTAATTGCGTAATGAACCCTGTTACCTGAAATAATTTCAAGCAGGTCCATAACAACTTCTCTATCCCTCCATGTATACATAAATAAAGAATCAAAACCTGCTTCGTGAGCTGCAACTCCAAGCCAGAGTAGATGACTGTGGATTCTTTCAAGTTCACAGACAAGCATTCGTATGTACAACCCTCTTCTGGGTACCTCAAGTCCGCACAGTTTCTCAACTGCCTGCACATAACAGGTAGTATGGGAATGGGAACATATCCCACATATCCTTTCCATAAGATATATGTTTTGAATATAGGTCTTATTTTCAGCCAGTTTTTCGAGACCACGATGATTATAACCAAGTCTTACATCAGCATCCTTGACCACTTCCCCTTCAATGGTCATTCGTAAACTGATTGGTTCCTTTAATGCTGGATGCTGAGGCCCGATTGGTATGGTAATTTTTTTCATTTGTTTTCTCCTGGAATTTTTTCTTCTGGCGCCTGATAATTCCAGTCCTTTCTCAAAGGATAATTCCCTTTCTCCCAGTCATCAGGAAGAACCAGAGGTCTCGGGTCAGGAATGTTTTTGACCACAATGCCAAGAAGATCCTG
>DAONMJ010000108.1:0-4261 GCA_035392545.1 bacterium | reverse complement strand
CTTTGATCAGGGCAGTTGTTTCACACAGCAAAATCCCCGTCATTAAACATTACAAAGGTGTATGCCACATTTATGTTGACAGCGAGGCAGATGAAACAATGGCATTGAAGGTATGCCTGAATGCAAAAGTGCAGAGACCAGGAACATGCAACGCTATGGAAACGCTTCTTGTTCATAGAGATATTGCACATTCATTTCTTCCTGAAATGGCAGAATTGTTCAAACAACATAATGTTGAAATTCGCGGTTGTAATGAAACACTGAAAATTATCCCCTGGGCAAAACCAGCGACAGAACAGGATTGGGCAGAGGAATACCTTGACCTGATTATTTCCATTAAAATAGTCAACAATGTATCAGAAGCGATTGCTCATATCAACAGATATGGAACACGACATTCAGACGCAATTATCACCAGAAATAACGATACAGCGAGCAGGTTTATAGAAGAAATTGATTCTGCGTGCGTCTACCACAACGCATCAACAAGATTTACCGATGGCGGAGAATTTGGGCTTGGCGCAGAAATTGGAATCAGTACTGACAAAATTCACGCAAGAGGTCCGATGGCTCTTGAAGAATTAACAACCTACAAATACCTGATTTACGGAAATGGCCAAATTAGAACATAAAATAGGTGTATTTGGTGGAAGTTTTGATCCAATTCATATGGGACATCTTATTATTGCCGAGTCAGCGCGACAGCAGTTTCGTCTTGAGAAGGTTATTTTTATTCCTTCAAATATCCCTCCTCACAGAGGAGCCCTTGTCGCTTCTGCAACCCGGCGGTTTGAGATGGTAAAGCTTGCTATTATGGATAATCCAGTTTTTGATGTGTCGGATATCGAGATTAACAGGGCTGGTATTTCCTACACCTATGAAACATTGATGCTTTTACAGCAACAGTTGCGCAGTAAAATTGTGCTGATTATAGGATGGGATGCGTTTTTGATTTTACCGTCATGGTATAACGCAGAAAAACTTGCAGAAAAGTTTTCTTTCATTGTGGCTCCGCGAATTACTGAGAATAGCGAGATGCCACGTTTTCCGTTTCCTGCGAAGTATGAAATCCTTGAAGCGCCAAGAATTGAAATTTCTTCAACGCTGATAAGAAAAAAAATTAAGGCAAATCAATCAATCAGATATCTTGTTCCTGATAAAGTTTTTCACTACATAATGAAGGAAAACATTTATGGATGAAAAAGAATTGATGTTGAGCATCAGGAAGATTGTGGACGAGGCGATGGAGCAACTGGGTAAAATCCAGGATGGTGAAGGTCTTGAGAAATGGAGGATTCAATATTTTGGAAGGAAAGGGACTTTTGCCTCCATGACTGGCAGGATTCCACAGATGGCAGTTGAAATAAGACCACGCGCTGGAGCATTGATTAATGATGCAAAAGGGCAATTAACAGAGGCATTTGAACAAAAGAAAACACTTTTGACTCAACAGGGACACAAAAGGACTGAACATGCCGTAAACTTCAGCCTTCCAGGATTGAGACCAGAAACAGGTACACTTCATCCTGTTACACTTGTTTCAAGGGAGATTGTCAGGATTTTTCAGGGACTCGGTTTTGGTGTTCACGTTGGACCTGAGATAGAGACTGATTTTTACAACTTTGAAGCATTGAATATGCCTGCGGACCATCCTGCCAGGGATATGTGGGATACTTTTTATCTTGACCCTGAAAGGAAATTTCTTTTGAGAACGCATACAAGCCCTGTACAGATCAGGATAATGGAAAAAATTTCTGTGCCGTTAAGAATTATTGCCATTGGAAAAACATTCAGGAGGGATGATTTCGATGCATCCCATTCACCGGTTTTTCATCAGGTGGAAGGATTGATGGTGGGACATGACATCACTTTCAGCAACCTGAAAGCGGTGTTGATATTCTTTTTGAAAGAACTGTTTGGAACCAGGGTGAAGGTGAGGTTTCTCCCTTCTTACTTCCCTTTCACTGAGCCAAGCGCAGAGATTTCAATTTCCTGTGTAATCTGCGATGGCAGGGGATGCCAGACCTGTGGTTCTACTGGATGGCTTGAGATTCTTGGCGCAGGTATGGTTCATCCTGAGGTGTTCCGCAAATCCGGAATTCGACAGAAAAATATCACAGGTTTTGCTTTTGGCGCAGGACTTGAACGAATAACCATGATTAAGTATGGGATAGATGATATAAGACAGTTTTACACAGGCGACATACGTTTCCTCAAGCAATTCGGATGATACAATGAGATACACTATCAAAGCACTCGCTGAATACATCAGGGGGAACTGGACAGAGAAAGATATTGAGCAATGGCTCAGTATGCTCGGGTTAAATCCAGTATTTACTGAAGAAGGCAATGATGTGCTTATTGAAATTGAAATTCCTGCAAACAGGGGCGACCTTTTAAGTGCTATTGGTTTAATCAGGGCACTTTCTCCCTGTGGTGAGATAGAACCTGTATATCCTGATACAGGTGTAAAAGAAGAATCCTCAAGAGTTTTTCCGATTGAAACATACGATGTTGATGATTGTTTTTTTTATGCTGGCAGAATCATTGAATCCGTGAAGGTGACCGATTCGCCGCAGTGGTTGCAGGACAAAGTGACTGCTGCTGGTTTTCGCAGTGTCAATAATGTTGTGGACATTACCAATCTTGTTTTCTGGGAACTCGGTCAGCCATTACACGCTTTTGACCTGAATCTGTTGAAGGAAAAAATTGTTGTCAGGCGAGCCGTAAATGGAGAGCAAATCATAACCCTTGATGGCATCAAAAGGCAACTCAATTCTGATGTTCTTGTGATTGCTGACTCTGAAAAACCAGTGGCAATAGCAGGTATTATGGGCGGAACGAATTCCGAAGTCACAAATAAAACCACAGACCTTTTCATAGAAAGTGCATTCTTCAACCCGGTAAGAATAAGAAGGGCTTCAAAATTGTTAGGGCTTGTTACTGATGCGTCTGCAAGATTCGAAAGAAAAATTGACCCTGCTCTTGTTGTGAGCAGTCTTGATAGGTGTTGCAGGTTAATCAATGAAGTTTGTAAGGGTAAGGTTGCACCTTTATGTGTTTGTGGCAATTATCAGGCAAAAGAAAAGGTGATTACTGTTCAGAAAAAAAAGATTGTTTGTTATCTTGGATGCGAAATTCCTGAAAGTTTTATTGTGAAAACACTTGAGAAACTCGGTTGCCAGATTCATGCAGATTTTGAGGATTTTAATGTGAATGTTCCAGCAGGCAGAAACGACCTTGATATGGATGTGGACATTATTGAGGAAATAGCGAAATACTGGGGTTATGATAGGATACCTGAACAGATGCCTGTTTCTTCAATTGCTTACAGCGTTTCATCTCAGGAGTACCTGTGGTTTGATGCTCTCAGGGATATTTTTGTCAGATCAGGATTCTGTGAAGTAATTAATATAGGGTTGGGCGATGAAAATAGAAAAATTTCATTTTTTGATGATGTCAAAGATGTCATAGATGTCATAGAAATCATTAACCCGCTTTCGCGCAACTACGCTTTCTTAAGAGATTCGATGATTCCAGGATTGTTGCAGAATTTGAAAGACAATTATAACAGGAAGATCGAAAAGTCGCGTATTTTTGAAATTGGTAACATATATCACCGGATAGATGCTGGTTTTATTGAAGAACCTTTTGCTGGTGCAGGGATACTCAATGCAGGAAACTTTTATACCTTCAAGGGGAACATTGAATTTATTCTTGAAAAAATTGGTTATCAGGACCTTGTTCAGAAGATATTTATTGATGCCTCTGGAGTTTGTGTGGGGTTTTTCAAGAACGAGCGCAGAATTGCATTAATTTATTTGCCTGATGATAGTATTTTGAAGCAATATGACCTGGAACAACAGTCCGTGGTACTTGCCGAAATCAATCTTGGCGATTTTGTGAAAAATGGTTTTTCTCAAATCTCATACAGTCCTGTTTCAAAGTTGATGCCAATAAAAAGGGATATTTCCCTTATTGTCCCGAATTCAGTTCCCTGGCAGGAAGTGGAAAAACTTATTTTCAGGGATTTCAAACTTGTGGAGACACTGGAAGTGTTTGATATCTACAGAGGGAAAAACATTCCTGTTGATTCAACTGCGGTTGCAGTTACCATTACATTTTCAAATCCCGAAGGTGCTCTTGCCAGACAGCAGGTGGAGGAAATCGTTCAGAATATCATTGATGTTCTGAAAAAAGTTTTTGCGATCACACTGAGACAATGAAATGAAGAAATACAAAATCAATATTCTTGGTAGAA
>DAONMJ010000107.1:0-4312 GCA_035392545.1 bacterium | reverse complement strand
GTCCGAAGCCTTCAAAGTATGAGAATGTATACGGAGAAGGCAAGTTTGCAGGGGACGCGGATTTATCCGTAGTTTTGTCTGTGCCGCAGCACCCAAGTGAATAAAGATATCCCTCTCCACTTGTTTTCGGTTTTTTCTCCACTTTCTCTCCAGGAAAGAAAATGGATGTCTTTATGAACGATTTGCGAAGGCACAGCAACAAAACAAGGATAAAAGCTCCTGCGCTGCGCAATATCCCTGCCCCTGCATGTCCGAAGCCTTCAAAGTATGAGAATGTATACGGAGAAGGCAAGTTTGCAGGGGACGCGGATTTATCCGTAGTTTTGTCTGTGCCGCAGCACCCAAGTGAATAAAGACATCCCATTTTCTTTCCCATTCCCACCCTACACATATTTAATCATCCCCTCCAGCGCATTTCGCGCTTTAATCATGATGTCCTGGTCAAGAATAATTTCACCCCTTTCATTTACAAGACAATCTTTCACTTTTTCCAGTGTTGTTTTTTTCATATTGAAACATATCCTTGCGGATCCAAGGGAAAAGAATTGTTTTTCTGGATTTTGTTTTTTCATCCTATGAAGAATTCCTTCTTCTGTTCCTATAATAAAGGTCTTTGCTGAAGATATGCCTACTCTTTTCAGCATTCCTGATGTTGATAATACAAAATCAGCGTTTTCCTGTATTTCAGGATTGCATTCAGGATGTACAATGATTTCAGCATCAGGATATTTCTCCCTTGCTTTTTTTAAATCATCAAGGGTAAACTGCCTGTGAACAAAGCAATAACCATCCCACACAATCAACTTTTTTTCAGGAACCTGTTTTTGAACATAGTATCCCAGGTTTTTATCAGGCAAAAATATTATCAAATCCGATGGCACATTTTTTACAACCGAAGGCGCATTTGAAGATGTGCAGCAAACATCAGACACTGCCTTTACCTGCGCAGATGTATTCACATAAGAAACAACAAATGCATCAGGATATTTTTTTTTCATCTCAATCACATCTTCTGCTTTCGCCATATCAGCAAGGGGACACCCTGCATCCTGCGCAGGAAGCAATACCTTTTTTTCAGGATTTAAAATTTTTGCAGTCTCTGCCATAAACTGAACCCCACAAAAAACAATCATACTGGCTGTTTTTACTTCTTTTGCCTTTTTTGCCAGTTCTAAACTATCTCCAACAAAATCAGCAATATCCTGTACTTCTGGTAACTGATAATTATGAGCCAGAATTACAGCATTTTTTTCTTTCTGCAATTTTTTGATTTCATCTATCAATATTTCATTCATTTTTTATCCCAGAAAGGCGACATTTTTCTTAATTTTTCAACAATTTTCGGAAGTACTTCTGCGGTCTTTTCAATATCAGAAAGTGTATTATGCCTTCCAAGGCTGAATCTCAACGAACCATGGGCAATCTCGTGAGGAATACCGAGTGCAAGCAATACATGCGATGGTTCAAGAGAACCAGAAGTACATGCAGAACCAGAAGATGCGCAAATCCCTTCCATATCAAGATGTAATAGCATACTTTCTCCTTCCACATACTTCACACAAATATTCAATGTATTGTAGAGACGCTTTTCAGGGTGTCCATTCACGAGAATTTCAGGAATATTTTCAACAAGTTTTTTCTCAAGAAGGTCCCTGAGTTCTTTTTCTTTTGATGCGTCCTGTGCCATCAAATTTTCAGCAATTTCACACGCCTTCCCGAGCCCGATAATTCCAGGAACATTTTCTGTACCGGGTCTCAAACCCTTTTCCTGGTGTCCCCCGTATGTAATGGGTCTGAATTTTACTCCTTTCTTTACATAAAGAGCACCAATCCCTTTGGGCCCATAAAACTTATGTGCAGAAAGCGCAAAAAAGTCAACATTCCATTTTTTTACTGATACCGGAATTTTTCCAGCAACCTGTACGCCATCGCAATGGAAAGTCACATTGTTTTCTCTTGCTATTTTTCCTATTTCTTCAATTGGTTCAATTGTTCCTATTTCATTGTTTGCTGCCATGATAGAAATAAGAATTGTTTCATCTGTAATTGCTTTCTTCACATCATCAGGATCAACAAGCCCGTATTTATCAACAGGAAGATAGGTCACCTTGAATCCAAATTGTTTTTCAAGAAACTTACATGTATTCAACACAGCGTGATGCTCAATAAGAGAAGTAATGATATGGTTACCTTTATTTTTTTTCAACAAACATGTTCCAGTAATCGCAATATTGTTGCTTTCTGTGCCACCAGATGTAAAAATAATTTCATCAGGCGAGGCATCAAGCATCCTTGCAACTTTTGCCCTTGCCTCTTCAATTGCCTTCTTTGTCTCCTGCGATGGTTGATATATTGAAGAAGGATTGAAAAACATTTCTGTGTGCCATTTTTTCATTTCTTCAACAACAGACGCATCGCAGGGTGTTGTTGCATTATGGTCAAGATAAATCATCTGTCTCCTTTTTCAGAATTTAATCTTTATTGCCCTTACCATACAACCCTTCACACATAACATACATGTGATACATTTTTCATAATCAAATATCACTTTTTTTGTGGATTGGTCATAGTAAAAAGCGTTTGTTGGACACAGCCCGATACATACACCGCAGTGAGTACAAATCTTGTCGTCTTTTGTAATATCCTGCTTCAATCTCTGAAGCCCCACATTCTGATTTTTCAAATCATTCAATGCCTGCTTTACAATCTTTTCTTCACCTGTAAAAACAACAACCATCAGTCCTTCCTTTTGCGGTAACACCTGCGCCTGAAGAATGTTAAATTCAATGTCATATTTTCTCACAAGTGCTGAAATTGTTGGTTTGTCCACCAGTTCTTTCGGAAATTTCAAAACAACTCTCTCGCTTATGATCATTGTTTTTTCTCCTTTATTTCAAACCCTTTTGTGCGAATTCCTGTCTCCCTGCCCGGTAATTTTGCAACTGGTTCTGTCAGTTCAAACTTTCCTTCTGAAATCCATTTTTTCAGTGTTTCAGCAATTTTACGAGCCATAAGAAAACTGGATAGAGAACCCACAGAAATTGTTTTGTTTCCAAGTTTGATCGTGCCTGAAAAAAGCTCAGCATAACTTACTTCTGCCAGTACTTCTGGTTTCCTTTCAGGATAACTTGAGCTATAGTCAACAACAGGCGCACACATTTTTTCAAGAGGTACCCCGCACCATGCTGCAACTTTTTCATCTATCACTGGTATTGGAATACCTATTCCAACAACAAGTGTCACCCCATAGCCAACAAAAGACGCGCCACGAATAAAGTCTCCGTTCATCTGCTTTAAATCACCGATGACTGCAAGTGTGCCAGCTGGTCTTTTTGGAACACCTTCAGGTGTTCTTTCAACACCAGGACTGTGTTGTGTCCCATGCCAGATCACATAGCCAATACCTCCGCAGAGAAATATCCTTGTTCCTATGCCGGTTGTGTAATATTCAGGGTCCCTCAGAAGCGGCGAAAGTATACCAGCAGAACAAAAATTTGCGTTTCCGAAATTTGGTTTCAAGATTCCCATATAGGTATACAGCATTCTATCAGACGCATTGACAGCAACATTATAGTTCTGATAACAATTTCTTGGATTAAACAAAACTGCCTCATTGATATCTTTTAGTGAAAAATAACTTTTCAATTGTTTTCTTGGATAACAATCTGTGCCATACGATGTTGCTTCAAGAAGAACCTGTTTCCCATTTACAAGTTCCTCAATCACAAATCCACCACCATAACTGAATTTCCCTGGATAATGAAGATTTCCAGGATCATTTGGTGGAACCGCGGTTGCGCCCAGATACACATCCACAGCAGCCAGGCCTGCATAAGCAGGTACTCCGTTTAAAAAACAGGTTCCACCTCCAATTTTGATTCTTGGAGCAGGATGTCCGAAACTCAAATAGATGCTGCTTGAACACATCGGTCCAAATGTGCCTGTTGTCACAACGTCAACTTCTTTCGCTGCTTTTGACTCACCTTTTTTCCTCACTATTTCCAGCATCTCTTCTGCTGTAACAACAACCGCCTGGCCTTTTTTTATTTTTTCATTAATCTCTTCAATGGTCTTCATCTTGCCTCCTGTATCAATCAAATTGAAAACATAACCGGCTCGTCCATTTGCTTAAATTTTTCACTTTCTATGATAAAGTCCTTTAAAGTGATATTTTTCAATACTTGATCAACTTCTTTGTTCAACCTTTTCCACACAATCCTCGCCCCGCAATGAAATGAGCGCAAGCACATATTTTCATCATCAAGACATTCAATTCTTTTTATTCCTTCAATCGCCTCAATAATTTCATAAA
>DAONMJ010000106.1:0-4393 GCA_035392545.1 bacterium | reverse complement strand
CAGGAGTATGGGGACAGCCAGGGCATGTTATTTCTCTTCCGGATGGTAAGATAGCAATGCCTTTTATTCAAAGGGACAGATACCCTGTGATTAAAATAAGGGTGAGTGATGACCTGGGAAAGACATGGCCTGAAAATACTGAAATGATGATTTACAACAGTGCCACAAACTTTGAAGGAATTGAGAAGAAATCAATGAAAGATACCTGGGCAGAGTTTAATAAATTTTCCACTGGCTGGCCTGTCGCAACAAAGTTAGACAATTCAGACTTTATCATCGCATATTACTGCGGTAATCATCCAGACCACACAAATATAGAATGGATAAGGATAAGACCGTGAACAAAAACTGGGCAAAAAGGTTATACTCACAAACTGAAAGAAAAATTGCTGAAGGATTGAAGGGTTTTGTTCCTGCCCTTACATTTGACAGCCACGCTCATATTTATAGATTGAGAGATGAGGATTTTGATTTTTATGTGAAAGGGAAAGCTGCCTGGTTCAAAAGTGGTCCTGATGAAGTTGGTATCAAATTGTGGAGAGGCCACATGAAAAAATTGCTGGGCAAAAATCCTTCAGGCGGTTTTTTCAGTGTTATTCCATTCATGAAAAATGTGTTTGAAACAGGCAATGACTTTCTCATCAAACAGCTTGAAAAACATTCTGATTGTTATGGCCTTTTATTTGTAACGCCTGATTCTAAAACTGACAGCATAGAAAGACATCTTGCGAATTCTCAAATTGCTGGATTGAAGGTTTACCATGTATTCAGCAGGTTACAGCCAACCCTGAATTCTCCTGTTTGTGGATTTCTTCCCGAAAGATTATGGGAAATTGCCCACCATCATAAACTTGTGATTTTACTGCATCCTGTAAGGTATTATACAATTGCAGACCCTTCTAATTATCAATTTATCAGAAAAATGTGCAAAAAATATCCGCGGGTGAAATTGATACTTGCCCACATGGGAGCAAATTTCAATACATATAATTTTGAGGCAGGTATTGATAAATTGAGAGATATTGAAAATATCTGGGTTGACACATCTGTGATCTGTGAATCATCAACAATTGTTTCTGCGATTCAAAAACTTGGTGTACACAAAGTTCTATGGGGAACAGATTATCCACTTTCTGAGAGATTAGGGCGGTCCTTTACAATCGGGAATGGTTTTTTATGGCTTGATACGGAAAACTTCAACTGGAAACACTTTTCAACCTGTGAACCTGTCTGTTTTGGGCTGGAAACCCTGCGGGCGCTCAAACAGGCATCAGAGCACGCAGGACTGACTGCTGCCGAAATACAGAACATTTTCTATTTTAATGCGGTCAACCTTTTGAAAAAATGATAAAATTAAATGGCTGGACATTTAATCCGAAGGAGGCAGAAAATGAAAAAAGTTTTGTATGTGATTGGTGTAATGCTGGCAACTGTATTGTGTGCAGTTGTTGGGGTTCATGCTCAAGAAATGATTGTTGGATGGGGAGGTCAGACGTATCCTTATATTCCAGAAGGAACAGAGTTTAAAAGCATATCAGCGGGCGGTGCTCATAGCATGGCTCTTTCAAAAGATGGAAAGGTATATGTGTGGGGTTCAAACATATGGGGAGAAAGCAGTGTTCCTCAGGAAATACAGGGAAAAACAATAGTCATATCCGGTGGCGGACATCACTGTCTTGCTCTCACGAAAGACAATAAGGTTTATGCCTGGGGAAATAATAATGCCGGACAGTGCAATGTGCCGAAAGAAATTCAAGGAAAGGTTATCAGCATTTATGCCGGTGGAGACCATAATCTGGCATTGACAAATGAAGGGAAACTTTACGCCTGGGGTAGAAATGAAGAGGGACAGTGCAATGTGCCGAAAGAAATTCAGGGGAATGTGTCTGCTGTTTCAGCAGGATTCCTGCATAGTCTGGCGCTAACAAAGGATGGGAAAGTGTATGCGTGGGGAAATAACCAATCTGGAGAATGCCTGGTTCCTCAGGAAATTCAGGGAAATGTAATAAAAATTGTTGCCGGCGTAGCCATAAGTTATGCATTGACAAAGGATAACAAAGTGTATGCATGGGGAAACAATGAAAGAGGGCAAAGAAACATCCCTGTTCCATTACAGGGAAACATCGTAGACGTAACAGGTGGCGCGCTTTTTACGCTTGTTCTGACAAAGGATGGAAAATTGTACGGTGGGGGAAACAATGAGTACGGACAGCTCAGTAACATGCCATTAATCCTTCAGGGCAATATTGCTGGAGTTTCAGCAGGCGGTTATCATGTTATCGCCCTGACAAAAAATGGAAAGGTATATGCCTGGGGCAACAATGCATTCGGACAGAGCAATATCCCTCAGGAATTGCAGGGAAATGTGAAACTGGCTGCTGCAGGATGGGACTACGCAACAGGGTTATCCAGCAATGGTAAACTTTTTGCCTGGGGACACAATGATTTCAATCAGTGTAACATCCCATCAAAAATTGAAGGAGAGATAATCAATATAATTCCAGGTGGATATCATGGATTTGTTCTGACAAAAGACGGTAAAGCGTATGGATGGGGGACTAATAATGATGGACAATGCAATGTTCCCCAGGAAATACAGGGTAAAATTGCCAGTATATCATGCGGAGGAGTTCATACTCTTTTTCTTACAAATGAAGGAAAGGTATATGCCACAGGAAGAAATGAAATTGGCCAGTGCAAGGTTCCTCCTGAAATTCAGGGTAATGTGATAGCAGTATCAGCAGGTGGAGATTTCAGCCTTGCCCTGACAAAGGATGGCAAAGTGTACGGATGGGGCAATAATCAATGGAGACAATGCAGTGTGCCATCAGAGATTCAGGGGAATGTTGTTGCTATATCAGCAGGTGGTTATCACAGTTTATTCATAACAAAAGAAGGAAAGGTGTATGCGAATGGATACAATGAATATGGTTAGTGCAGGGTACCTTCAGAAATACAGGGCAATGTTATATCAGTGTCAGCAGGAGGTTTTCATAGTCTGGCGCTAACAAAGGATGGGAAAGTGTATGCGTGGGGCAGGAATGATTTTGGTCAGGCCAATGTTGTTCAGGAAATACAGGGAAAAGTAAAATCCATTTCAGCAGGTTCGCGGCAGAATATCGCAGTAATTCAGGTTTCTGATCCAAAAAAAGATGACAGATAAACCAATTTTTAAGGGTGCTGTGATCGGGCTTGGTTTCATTGGCGCCGGTGATGAACTTTCAGGAAGGGCAATCGGGCAGGATGTGAGAAACCTTGATGGAACCCATGCACAGGCAATGGCAAACAATCCACATATCAAACTTGTTGCTGGCGCAAGCAGGGATGAAGGTAGAAGAGCCAGATTCAAACAGAAGTTTCCAGATACAGAAGTTTATGCTGACTGGCGTGAAATGATTGAAGTTGAAAAACCAGATATTGTGAGTATTGCAACACATACGCCATCTCACGCAGAAATCACAATTGGCTGTGCTCAATTGGGTGTCAGGGCAGTTTTTTGTGAAAAGCCCATAGCCACAAAACTTTCTGATGCTGATAGGATGCTGGAAATGTGTGATAAACATCGCACAATACTTGCAATTAATCATACCAGGAGATGGAATAGGTTCTGGCGTAACTGTCGCGAGTGCATTCAATCGTACAGTATAGGGAAAATTCAACATGCCTGTGTTCACTGGCCCACAGGTAGATTGGGTAATATTGGGACGCATATGTTTGATGCATTGAGAATGTTAACAGGACAACAGCCTGTGGCAGTCAGTGGAAGTTTAGACCCGGTTTTATATCCTGATTGTAGGGGACCTCAATATAAGGACCCTGGTGGCTGGGGAATCATTGTATTTTCATCTGGGATGAGAGCATTTATTGATGCGCCACAGGCAGGATTGTTTCCACTGGTTGTGAGGATTACTGGAGACAGAGGAGAAATTGTTATTCAAAACAGATGTGCAAAGATAAATTTTTGGCAGGGTGGTTCAAAGGAAATTGTTCCTGAAGCCAGTGATAAGACATCCCTTGATTATGCGATGGAGGATATTGTCAGTTGCCTTGTTGAATCAGGAACGCCTGCCTGTACAGGGAAAGACGGTCTCATTGCTCTTGAAGTGATAATGGGATTTCATATTTCATCCGGTTGTGGTGGAAAATGGATTTACCTTCCAATTCAGGGCAATGATAGAAATTTTGAAGTAATGATGGGCTAATTTTTCAATTATAAAAGGGCTGGAATGAAACTGAAAATTTTTTCTATGCTTGCGTTGATTTTTCTTTGCGGATTGCTTTTTGGCGCTGTTGAGAATACTTATTTCATTAATCCTTATGATGGCATCACCTGGGAACAAGTGGGTCAATATAAAGCAAATTTACATATCCATACTACTGCGAGTGATGGCAA
>DAONMJ010000105.1:0-4403 GCA_035392545.1 bacterium | reverse complement strand
TTGCCATCACTCGCAGTAGTATGGATATGTAAATTTGCTTTATATTGACCCACTTTTTCCCAAGCAATACCATCATAAGGATTGACAATAGAAAAAGTGTTCTCAGGAGAACCAAATAATAAACCGCACAGAAAAAATACCACAAACACAGAAAAAATCTTTAATTTCATTTCAAATTTTTTTTGACTTTGAATAATTACGCCATCATTACTTCAAAATTTCTGTCATTTCCCTTGATTGGAAGGTCAATCCATTTTCCACCCAAGCGGTGTGAAACATGAAATCCTATAATTACTTCAAGGGCAATAAGACCATCTTTCCCAGTACAGGCAGGCACTTTTGATTCCACAAGACAACTGACAATGTCTTCCATCGCATTGTCAAGGGCTGTTTTATTCCCTGGCTCAGGCAGAATTTCTTGTGAACCACCCTGCCAGAAATGTATCCCTGCCTCCTTGTTCTGGATAATAATTTCTCCTCTGTCTCCAGTAATTTTTACGACAAGTGGAAATAAGCCTGTCTGTGGTGCATCAATAAATGCCCTCATTCCATCTGAAAATATAATGATCCCCCAGCCACCATAGTCCTTATACTGAAGTCCCCTGCAATCAGGGTATAACGTTGGGTCTAAACTTCCACTGACTGCCACTGGTTGTTGTCCTGTTAACATCCTCAATGCATCAAAAATGTGTGTACCAATATTACCCAGTCTACCTGTTTGCCAGTGAACACAGGCGTGTTGAATCTTCCCGATAACTCCTGACTGGATTTGCTCGCGATAGTTTTGCCAGAATTTATTCCATCTTCTGCTGTGATTGATTGCAAGTATCGTGTGATATCTCTCGCACACTTCCAGCATTCTGTCAGCATCAGAGAGTTTTGTCGCCATGGGTTTTTCGCAAAGAATTGCCCTAACACCTGATTGAGCACAACCAATTGTGATTTCTGCGTGGGATGGTGCGTGTGTTGCAATACTCACAATATCTGGTTTTTCAACTTCAATCATTTCACGCCAGTCAGCATAAACTTCTGTATCTGGAAACTTCTGTTTGAATCTGGCTCTTCTACCTTCATCCCTGCTTGCGCCAGCAACAAGTTTGATATGTGGATTGTTTGCCATTGCCTGTGCATGGGTTCCATCAAGGTTTCTCACATCCTGCCCGATTGCCCTTCCTGAAAGTTCATCACCGGCGCCAATGAAACCAAGCCCGATCACAGCACCCTTAAAAATTGGTTTATCTGTCATCTTTTTTTGGATCAGAAACCTGAATTACTGCGATATTCTGCCGCGAACCTGCTGAAATGGATTTTACTTTTCCCTGTATTTCCTGAACAACATTGGCCTGACCAAAATCATTCCTGCCCCACGCATACACTTTCCCATCCTTTGTTAGCGCCAGACTATGAAAACCTCCTGCTGACACTGATATAACATTGCCCTGTATTTCTGAAGGTACCCTGCACTAACCATATTCATTGTATCCATTCGCATACACCTTTCCTTCTTTTGTTATGAATAAACTGTGATAACCACCTGCTGATATAGCAACAACATTCCCCTGAATCTCTGATGGCACACTGCATTGTCTCCATTGATTATTGCCCCATCCGTACACTTTGCCATCCTTTGTCAGGGCAAGGCTGAAATCTCCACCTGCTGATACTGCTATCACATTACCCTGAATTTCAGGAGGAACCTTGCACTGGCCAATTTCATTTCTTCCTGTGGCATATACCTTTCCTTCATTTGTAAGAAAAAGAGTATGAACTCCTCCGCATGATATACTGGCAATTTTACCCTGTATTTCCTGGGGAACATTGCATTGTCCATCATTATTAGTCCCCCATCCATACGCTTTACCGTCTTTTGTCAGAACAAATCCATGATATCCACCTGGAATTATATTGATTATCTCTCCTTCAATTTTTGATGGGATGTTACACTGATTGAAATCATTGTGTCCCCAGGCAAAAAGTTTACCATTGCTGGATAACCCTGTTGCGTAGTCCCATCCTGCAGCAGCCAGTTTCACATTTCCCTGGAGTTCGTAAGGAATACCGCTCTGTCCGAATGTGTTGTTACCCCACATGTACACCTTTCCATTTTTGGTCAGGGCGATAACATGATAGCCGCCTGCTGAAACAGCAGCAATATTACCCTGAAGGATTAATGGCATGTTACTGAGCTGTCCGTACTCATTACTTCCCCCGCCATATAATTTCCCATCTTTTGTGAGAACAATCGTAAAAAATGCGCCACCTGACACATCCACAATATTTCCCTGCAACGGTGCAGGAATGTTTCTTTGCCCTCTTTCATTATTTCCCCATGCGTAAAGTTTATTATCCTTTGTCAGTGCGTAACTTATGGCAATACCAGCAACAATTTTTATTGCATTTCCCTGAATTTCCTGAGGAACCAGACATTCTCCAGATTGATTATTTCCCCATGCGTATACTTTTCCATCTTTTGTTAGCGCAAGACTGTGTAACCAGCCAGATGAGATGGCAGAAACATTCCCCTGTATTTCCCTGGGCACATTGCATTCTCCATTTTCGTTTCTCCCCCAGGCATAAACCTTTCCCTCATTTGTCAATGCCAGACTATGATCCCCGCCAGCAGAAATGCTAATAACCTTACCCTGAATTTCTTTTGGCACATTACACTGTCCGACATTGTTATTCCCCCAGGCATAGAGCTTATTGTCCTTCGTGAGAGCCAGACAGTGATGTCCTCCACCAGATATACTTATTATCTTCCCCTGTATTTCCTGAGGAACACTGGTTTCTCCCCATGTGTTTGGACCCCACATATATACCTTGCCGTCTTTTGAAAGAGCCATGCTGTGAGTACTGCCTGCTGATATGCTTTTAAATTCTGTGCCTTCCGGGATATAAGGATACGTCTGATACCCCCATCCAACGATCATTTCCTGAGCATGAACAATACCAACTACAAATAATCCAACTGCCAGCATTGCACTGACAACAGCCAGAATCTTTTTCATTTTCTGCCTCCTTAAGGTTAAATTTTCCCAGTCAATCAATTTCACCATTTATTCAACAGATTCACCGCATTGAAATAGAAAATGTCCTGTATCTCGGATGCAGTCAGCCCTGCATGTTCAGATGCCTGTTTGAGTGCCCGCAGGGATTCCAGCCCAAAACAGACAGGTTCGCAGGCTGAAAAATTTTTCCAGTTGAAGTTTTCTGTGTCAAGCCATAAAAAACCGTTTCCGATTGTAAAAGAACGCCCTATCCTTTCAGAAAGGGGATAATCTGTTCCCCACAGGACTTTATGCACGCCAAGCTTTTTAATGGCAGAAACAATTGTTGATGATTCACAGATCACAGATGTGTCAACCCAGATATTTTCAATATCTCTCAATCTGTCAATGCCTGCTTCAAAATTGTATGTATTGAAACTTGCTCCCATATGCGCAAGTATCAATTTCACCCGCGGATATTTTCTGCACATTTTTCTGATAAATAGATAATTGGAAGGGTCTGCAATTGTATAGTACCTTACAGGATGCAGCAAAATTACAAGTTTGTAATGGTGAGCAATCTCCCAGAATCTTTCGGGAAGGAATCCGCACACAGGAGAATCCAGGGTTGGTTGTAAATTACTGAACACGTGGTATACCTTCAATCCAGCAATTTGAGAATTTTTGAGGTATCTTTCTATCCTGTCAGTTTCAGAATCAGGGGTGACAAACAAAAGACCATAACAATCAGCATTCTCTGCAAGTTGCTTCAGAAGAAATTCATTCCCTTTTTCAAACACATCTTTCATAAATGGAACAACACTGAAAAAACCGCTTGAAGGATTCTTGCCCAGCAGTTTTTTCATGTGGGTTTTCCACAGTTTTATAGTAACCTGTTCAGGACCACTTTTGAACCAGGCAGATTTCCCTTTTACATAAAAATCAAAATCCTCATCTTTCAATCTGTAAATGTGAGCGTGACTATCAAATGTCAGGGCAGGGACAAACCCCTTCAGGCATTCAGCAATCTTTCTTTCGGTTTGCGAGTATAACCTTTTTGCCCAGTTTTTTCTGTTCACGGTCTTATCCTTACCCACTCTATATTTGTGTGGTCTGGATGATCACCGCAGTAATATGCGATAATAAAGTCTGAATTGTCTAACTTTGCTGCGATGGGCCAGCCAGCTGAAAATTTATTGAACTCTACCCAGGTATCCTTCATGGATTTTTTTTCAATGGCTTCAAATTTTGTGGCACTGTTATAAACCACCATTTCAGTATTTTCAGGCCATGTCTTTCCCATGTCATCACTCACCCTTATTTTTATCACAGGATATCTGTCCCTTTGAATAAAAGGCATCGCTATCTTACCATCCGGAAGAGAAATAACATGCCCTGGCTGTCCCCATACTCCTG
>DAONMJ010000104.1:0-4426 GCA_035392545.1 bacterium | reverse complement strand
GCAGTGATTCTTCTTTTGTTTGTGAGTTCAGAAAGTGGATTCACCTGGTCAAGAAACTGAGAAAGCTGATTGCGGGCAAAAAATTCTTCAACTACTGTAGAAAAAATCCTGCTATTCAAAATATCCTGAGGTGAAATATCCTGTGCTTTATCAATAATTGCCATTCTTTCCTTTACAAAATGAGCAAGCCTCACCAATCCTTCATATACATGCTCTTTCACAAGTTCAGCCGATGTTCTTACCCTTTTATTACCAAGGT
This sequence comes from bacterium, assembly GCA_035392545.1. Classification (GTDB taxonomy): domain Bacteria; phylum Ratteibacteria; class UBA8468; order B48-G9; family DTJG01; genus DTJG01. Next base: position 4,167 of record DAONMJ010000104.1, on the reverse strand, counting down.
GGTCTATATCATCGGTTTCACCCTGATTTTTTTCCATAAGATTGAGTAAATATTTTATGGTTTTTATAATATCATCTACTGTAAGATGCTGCTCTTTTATATTCAAACCAAGTTTCTTGTTTATCTGCATCCTTCCTGCGGGTGAAAGGTCGTACTGTTCAGATGTAAAGAATAATCTTTTGAAAAAACTTTTTGCTTCCCTTTCTTCCATCGGAAAACCAGGTCTTAACTCAAGATAGATTTTCCTGATGGCGTCTTCGGGGGTTTTAATGTCAGAATCCTTTTCAAGAGTTGTCTTTATAATACTGTCATTGGGAACCCTGTCAGGTGCCTCATAGAACAGAGATGGAATCTCAAAAGGGGAATATCCGAGAGCCTTAAGAAGCGTTGTTGCATAGACCTTCCTCTTACCAAAATATGCATAAAGACATGTTATATTATGATGTAACTCTGGATGAAATTCCATCCATAGACCACGAGCCGGAAAAATACGCGCAGAAAATGTGGGTCGCTGTCCAATTTCTTCTTCTTCCTTAAAATAAACCCCCGGAGACCTCTGTATTTGATTAACAACAGTCCTTTCAATTCCATTAATGATAAATGTACCGCGTTCTGTCATCAAGGGCATAAGCCCGAGATATACATCCTGGGCTTCTCTAACGCTTTCTATCCTGTTATGAATCTTGTCTTTCTTATATAATCTGAATTTTACTTTGAACTTACCGCCGTAGGTAATCCCCTTTTCAACGCATTCAAGTTCAGATTCAATCGGGTCTTCTATTGCGTAGCTAATGTACTCGAGAAACAGAGTACCATCGTCACTGGCTATCACGTGATGCTTTTCACCAGGAAACAGGTCTGTCTCAACAAAAACTTTTCTAAGTATTTCTTCAAGCCCAATTCTTTCCCTCTTTTCTGGAGGAATATCTTTCTGAAGAAACTTATTATAGGGTTCTGTTTGAACTTTTAGCAAATTTGGAATTTGCAAATGTTTCGTTTCCATATTCTCCATTACCCCTGTTAAGGGTTCTCTAACATTAACAACCTTTTTTTATTTTATTTCAACAGACGCACCGGCAGCTTCAAGCTTCTTCTTAATTTCATCTGCTTCTTCTTTACTCACCTTTTCCTTTAATGGTTTAGGAAGAGATTCCACAAGATCTTTGGCTTCTTTCAAACCAAGATTTGTGATAGCCCTGACCTCTTTAATAACCTGTATCTTGTTTGCTCCAAAACCGGTCAGAATGACATCAAAAGATGTCTTTTCTTCAACCGGACCAGCTGCCTGTTCAGCACTGGCAACCGGTGCAACGGCTGCTGTCGCCATAACAGGTTGAACTCCAAACTTGTCTTCAAGTTTTTTTGCCAGGTCAGCAAGTTCCATGGCAGTCAGACTTCCAATTGCTTCAACCAACGCATCCACAGAAAGATTTTTCTCACTCATTTTTCCTTCTCCTTTTTTTCAGAAAACGTTTTTAACACAAGAATTAACCGTGTTACTGGATATTTAATGTTATATACAAGACCATTTAAAGGAGCACGGATACCTCCAATGACCATTGCCTGCAGGGTTTTCTTTGAAGGAAGCGTGCCAATTCTTTCAATAGTATCAACCCCTATAAATGATTTATTTAAGATCCCGAATTTTACCTTAATTTTTCCTGAAATTTTTGAATATTTTAAAAGTTCTCGAACAACATCCGATTCATCTGCTGTTTTACTCCAGACAAGGACATTCGGCCCTTCCATAAAATTCATGGCTTCATCAAGTGCAAAAGACTGAAATGCTTTCCTCATCAAGGTATTTTTCACAACCATCACCTTTGTTGAATACTTCTTCATCTCTTTGCGTAGTTCTTCCATTTCTTTAACAGTAAGTTTTGAAAACTCTGCAAGGATTGAGACCTTGCTTGTCTCTATTTCGTCTGACAAAAATTTCAAAAGTTTGGCCTTGTCGTTTTTGTTCATACGTTCACCTTGTTATTTCAGGAAATAGTCGACTTGATTTCCTGTGAAATTTTACTGATATTTATTGGAAAAGATGGCCCCATTGTGGAAGAAAGGTGGGCACTTTTTAAATAAATACCCTTTGCGCCCTGTGGCTTAGCCGCAACAATCGTTTTGAGGGCAGCGTACAAATTATCAAGAAGCTGTTCCTGAGAAAATGAAACCTTTCCAATAGGAATATGCAGGTTTCCATCCTTGTCCATTTTGAACTCAATCCTTCCTTTTTTCAATTCCTCCACAATCTTCTCTATCTCAAATGTCACAGTACCGGATTTCGGGTTTGGCATCAGACCTCTTGGACCAAGGATTTTTCCTAAAGCAGCTATATTTCTCATCATATCAGGCGTAGCAACGACTGCCTCAAAGTCCAGCCATCCACTCTTAATTTTTTCCACAAGTTCATTTCCGCCAAAATAATCTGCACCCGCATTGCGCGCCTTTTCAATATTTTCACCCTGAGCGAAAACCAGAACCTTTACCTGTTTTCCACTCCCATGAGGAAGATTCACAGAACCCCTTACAGGTTGCTGAAGCTTCTTCAGGTCAAGCCCAAGGTGAACAGCAAGGTCAACCGTTTCATCAAAACGAGATGAAGGATTGGCTTTTATGAAAGCAATGGCTTCTTCCGGTGTATAAACAGCTTTCTTTTCCAACCTTTCCTGAATTGCTTTGTATTTCTTGGATCGTCTTTTCATCTTTACCCCTCAATCGATAATATCTATTCCCATACTTCTTGCACAACCCTCAACGATTTTCACTGCCTGCGCAAGATCTTCTGTATTAAGGTCTGGTAATTTTATTTTCGCTATCTCCTCAACCTGTTTTCTTGTAACCTTGCCCACCTTTTCCTTGTTGGGCACTCCAGAACCCTTCACAATGTTGGCTACCTTTTTTAACAGCGCTGCGGTGGGCGGGGTTTTTAATTGATATTTAAAAGACCTGTCTTCATAAATGGTAAGAACCACAGGAATAATATCGCCTTCTTTCCCCTTTGTTGCAGCATTAAAGGATTTACAGAAATCCATGATGTTGACCCCATGTTGCCCTAGTGCTGGTCCTACAGGTGGAGCAGGAGTAGCCTGACCTGCTGGAATCTGCAATTTCACAACTGCCTTGATCGGTTTTGATGATTTTTCTGCCATATTCACACCTTTTCAACCTGCCAGAAATTAAGTTCTAAAATTGTTGACCTTCCAAAAATTGAAACACTAACCTTCAATCTTTCTCTTTCGTTATTAACTTCTTCAACCACGCCTGTAAAATCAAGAAATGGCCCATCGGTTATCACAACCTTATCCCCTTTATCAAATTCCACTTTTGGAACCGGTTTGGTCTTTCTCTCTTCAATTTCCTGTAGAAGATTGGTAATTTCCTTATTCTGTAGAGGTGCGGGTCTTGTCCCTGCGCCGAGCACATTAAATACTCCATTGGTTGTTTTCACAAGATGCCATGTCATTTCATCAACATCGTCTTCTGCCTCTATGAGCAAATAACCCGGAAAAAACTTTCTTGGTTTCACGGTTTTTTCACCCTTTGTACTATCTATCACGCCCTCTGTCGGAATAATAATTTGTTTTATATTGGCATTGCCAGTATTCACAAGTCGTGATTCAATCAGTTTTTTAATCTTTTCCTCATGTCCGGTTCTAACGTGAACAATAAACCATTTACTCATTATTACCTCGCAAACACATGAAGCATTCTTGAAAAAATTACATCAATGATACCGAAATAAATTGCCATTAAAATCATCAGAACAATCACCGCGAAGGTTGACCTTTTAAGCACCTGAAAATTTGGCCAGGTCACTTTTTTGAATTCAACCTGACTTTCTTTCAAAAACATCTTTATCTTTTGCATAAATTTTCACCATTGTTACAGGCCTGGGAGGATTTGAACCTCCAACCTTCGGTTTTGGAGACCGCCGCTCTGCCGTTAGAGCTACAGGCCTATCTGATTTCTCTATGGACCGTGTGTCTACGGCAGTATGGACAAAATTTTTTTAATTCAAGACGGTCCTTATTCTTTTTCTTATTTTTTTCAGTGGCATAATTGCGCCTTTTACATTCCGAGCAAGCCAGCAAGATATTTTCAGCCATAATATGTACCTCAGGAGATGATTTCAGTGATTGCGCCTGAACCAACAGTCCTTCCACCTTC
>DAONMJ010000103.1:0-4457 GCA_035392545.1 bacterium | reverse complement strand
ACCTGCGGCCTTTACGATGTCAACGTAACGCTCTGGCCACCTGAGCTAACCGCCCTGACAAATATTATAACAGAAAACTTGAAAAATCAAAAAAAATATGGGAAAATTTTAGTAAGGAATGGGGGTTTATTATGCCAAAACTCAAATTTAATGCTGATTTTATGGGACCTGAATATTCGTTTGAAAAGAAAGATATTTTTATTGGAAGGTCTCCTGAAAATGATGTTACAATACCTGATTACCGGATTTTTGCGGGATTACCAATAACTGTTCAAAACGCAAGATACAGAACTTTGCGCCATGTCTCAAGAAGACACGCTGTTATTCAATTTATAGACGGAAAATACTATGTTATGGATATTGGTAACGATGGAAAAGGAAGCACTCATGGAACTTTTATTAATAATGAGCGTATTACCCCTGGCATCAAATGTGAATTGAAAAATGGCGACAAAATCAGATTCGCTGAAGTTGAATCCTTGTTTTCTCTTGAATAATACCCTTTTTCAATAATCAACCGATTACGCATCCTTTTTTTGATTTAACTCATCCAAATATTAGCAGGCAAAAATTTAAGCATAAGGAGAAACATTATGAACTGGGAAAAATTTACAACAAAAAGCCAGGAAACATTGATGAGGGCTCAGGCAATAGCCCAGCAAAAACGCCAACAACAGATTGATGTTGTGCATTTAGCCCTTGCAATGGTTGAGTCAGATTTTATTCAGGATTTATTCAAACAGATGCAGGTGAATAACTCTGAAGTGAAAAACAAACTTGGCAAGGAATTAGAAAAATTACCAGAAGTATCAGGTACGCCAGGTCAGGTTTATATATCAGGCCTTCTCAATACTGTACTCATTCAGGCAGAACAGGAAGCCAGAAATCTTGGTGATGAATATACAAGCCTTGAACACATTCTTCTGGCGCTTTGTGAAATCGATAGTAACGTGAAAGAAATTTTTAAAAAAACTGGAATTTTCAAAGATAGGGTTATGAAATTTGTTGAGCAACTTCGTGGAGGAGAACAAGCAAGTGATGCCAGCGCAGAAGATAGATATCAAGCATTAAAAAAGTACACCCGAGACCTTACTGATCTTGCAGCCAAAGGAAAAATCGACCCTGTGATTGGAAGGGATGAGGAAATAAGGCGTGTAACGCAGGTTTTATGCAGAAGAACAAAAAATAATCCTGTTTTGATCGGTGAACCTGGAGTTGGTAAAACCGCTATTGTTGAAGGTCTTGCAAGAAGAATTGATTCAGGCGATGTGCCGGAAAGTTTGAAAAATAAAAGAATTTTGATGCTTGACCTCGGAGCCCTTGTTGCAGGAACCAAATTCAGAGGTGAATTTGAAGAACGATTAAAGGCGATCCTCAAAGAGATTGAAAAGAGAGAAGGTGAAATTATTCTATTTATTGATGAATTACACACTCTTGTGGGAGCAGGCGCTGCAGAAGGAGCAATAGATGCATCAAATATGTTAAAACCAGCCCTTGCCAGGGGTACCCTTCGCTGTATAGGTGCTACGACCCTTGATGAATACAGAAAGTATATCGAAAAGGATAGGGCACTTGAAAGAAGATTTCAGCCTGTTTATGTAAAGGAACCTTCTGTGGAAGAAACAATTTCAATACTGCGTGGGTTAAAAGAAAGATACGAAGTGCATCACGGAGTAAAAATCAATGACAATGCTATTGTAGCAGCTGCTATTCTGTCTCATAGATATATTTCTGATAGATTCCTTCCTGACAAAGCCATTGATTTGATTGACGAGGCCGCAAGCCGATTGCGTATGGAAATGGAAAGCAAACCTCAGGAACTTGATGAGATTGACAGGAAAATTATGCAACTGGAGATAGAAAGAGAAGCATTAAAAAAAGAAACATCAGAATCATCAAAGGAACGTTTGAAAAAAATCGAGCATGAACTTGAGCAACTAAAAAAAGAAAAAGCAGAACTTGACACCCAGTGGGAACATGAGAAAAAGAAAATTGAGAAAATCAAAGAAATTAAACAGCAAGTCGAACTGGCAAAAAAGATAATTGAAGACGCCGAAAAGAAGGGTGACCTTGGAACAGCAGCAGAATATAAATACGGGAAATTAATAGAGCTTGAAAAACAACTTCAAGCAGAAACACAAAATCTCAGAAGGGATCAAAGCAGCAGAAAGCTCATTAAGGATGAGGTGGATGAAGAAGAAATAGCGACCATTGTTTCCAGGTGGACTGGTATACCAGTCAACAGAATGCTTGAAGGCGAGATAGAAAAACTTATTCATCTTGAAGAACGACTGTCGAAAAGGGTGGTCGGACAAAAAGAAGCAATCATTGCTGTATCCGATGCCGTTAGAAGAAATCGTGCCGGACTTTCAGACCCCAAAAGGCCGATTGGTTCGTTTATTTTTCTTGGTCCAACTGGCGTTGGTAAAACTGAACTTGCCAAGGCGCTTGCTGAGTTTCTTTTTAATGATGAAAATGCTCTTGTTCGCATAGATATGTCTGAGTATATGGAAAAATTTTCAGTCAGTCGTTTGATTGGGGCTCCCCCCGGATATGTTGGATATGAAGAGGGAGGCCAACTTACTGAAAGGGTCAGGCGAAGACCATATACAGTAGTTTTGCTGGACGAGATTGAAAAAGCACACAGCGAGGTGTTCAATATTCTTCTTCAATTACTTGATGAGGGAAGGTTAACAGACGGACAAGGCAGAACCGTTGATTTTAGAAATACCGTAATTATAATGACATCAAATCTTGGCAGCCAATACTTTGAAATGTTCAAGGACCAGGAAGAAATTGAAAAGAAGGTGCTTGAATTATTAAAATCTAAATTCAGACCTGAATTTCTTAACAGAGTTGATGAAATTATACTTTTCCATAAACTTTCAAAATCAGACCTTTTGAAAATTGTGGATATACAGATTTCATATCTTGCTTCCCGTCTGGCTGATAAAAAAATTACCATTCAACTTACTACTGCAGCAAGAAAATGGTTGGCTGAACATGGTTACGATGCTAATTATGGTGCCAGGCCACTCAAACGGCTTATCCAGAAGGAAATTGAAAATCCTCTTGCTATTAAGTTACTTTCTGGCGAATTTACTGAGGGCTCAGACATTGAGATAGACGAGTCAGACAACAAACTGATTTTCAGACGGCTGTCTAAATAATATCAGCATCATTGACCAGAGGTGGAAATAAAATCATCCTTTGTGGCATTGTTGATGTATTTTTCAAGTGAACATTGTTCGTGTTTTTTATAAAAGCCAGTTCTTTTTTGCAGTTCATCAAAATCAACCTGATGTGCGTCAAAATCCGGACCATCAACACACGCAAACATTACCTTTCCACCAACAGTTACACGACACCCACCACACATTCCTGTTCCATCAATCATAATAGGATTTAAACTGGCAATGGTTTTTATATTGTGTTCCTTTGTAATTTTTGCAACATTTTTCATCATCATAACAGGACCCGCGCATATTGCCAAATCTGCATGTTCTCCTGATTTCAGAGCGTTCAGTAAAACATCAGTCACAAAACCCTTGTCTCCTTTGCTTCCATCATCTGTGGCTATCAGAACCTTATCGCAAATATTGCGCATTTCATTTTCAAGTATCAATAAATTTGCGTTTCTTGCGCCCATTACTGTCCATACAGAATTGCCTTTTTCCTTAAATGCCTTAGCCATCCAGTACACAAATGCTGAACCGACGCCTCCAGTGACAAAAAGAACTCTACCAAACTTTTCAATGTGAATAGGTTTTCCAAGAGGACCTGCAACATTATTGATTTTTGTGCCTGCTTCCAGAGTACCAAGTTTTTTTGTTGTCGTGCCGACTTCCTGGAAAATTATTTCAATGGTACCTATTTCAGGAGATGCACTTGCAAGTGTAAGTGGAATCCTTTCACTTTCTTCAGTGGGTCTTACGATGATAAACTGACCTGGCTGCGCCTTTCTGGCAATGAATGGATGGAAAATTTTCATCCATTTTACTTCAGCAGAAAGAGACCTTTTTTCAATAATCTTGTTGAATTCTTCGCTTTTTAATGTCATTTTTCTCCCTTTTAAGCGCCCACGGTGCTGGCAAGTTTCAACTGCGGCAGATTCCTGCGTAGTTTTGTCTGCACCGCAGCGTATGTGAATAATATTTTGCTGTCATCCATTGGGTATTTTTCCTGTTTTTTTGGTTTTCTTCTTTCCCCACTTCCCGCAGGAAAGACAGAAGCATTATGAACAATTAGCGAAGGCGCAGCAACAAAACAAGGATAAAAGCATCTGCGTTCCGCGATAACCTTACACCTGCTTGTTCGAAGCCTTCGCAGTGCAAGGCGTATACGGAGAAGGCAAGTTTGCAGGTGCAGCGGATTTATCCGTAGTTTTGTCTGCACCGCAGCATATGTGAATAATATTTTGCTGTCATCCATTGGGTATTTTCCTATTTTTTTGGTTT
>DAONMJ010000102.1:0-4458 GCA_035392545.1 bacterium | reverse complement strand
ACCACTCTATTCTACCTTATTTTCCATCTACCCTTAATGGGGAGCAGTATACCCCCTTTGTAAAATCCCTTCTCTTATTTTCCCCCTTTTCAAAATTCCTTCCTCCATATCCCCCTTTACAAAAGGGGGATTAAGGGGGATTTCAAGAAATCTCCCCCAGCCCCTCTTTTATAAAGAGGGGAGATAGTATGAGGTAATTTTACAAAGAGGGGTGATAGTACGAGATAATTTTATAAAGATGGGGAATAGTATGAGTTGATTTTGCAAAGAAAAGTGTGATTTTGTTGTACTGCCCCGTATTTCAGACAACTTTATTCTACCTTATTTCCCATTTCCCCTTAATGGGCAGCAGTATAAGTACAGGATGGTCCTTATTTTTGTCTATTTTATTTTTGAGGAAACAATACAATTTCATAGAGATTATTTTTGAGGAAAGGCGTGGGCTTGTCTTTTTTTCTTAAATCGGGTAAAATAAAAATGTAAGATTAATTTTTCATTTTATTGTCATTATGTAAATGGTTAGCAAAAGGGCGGGTCAGGTTATTGAAGGGTATGAAATTGTTGAACAAATATGGCAGGGTTCAACGTCTGGTGTGTATCTTGCGAAAGCCACTACACACGAACCTGTATATGGTTCATATGTAGCAATAAAAATTCTCAATACCAGAAGAAGCCGCTTCAGGGATTCAAACCACATTACTCAGTTTAAGAAGCAGGCTCAGATTGCCATGGAACTGAGTCATCCCAATATTGTGAAGGCATATAAACTGTTTCAGGATGACCAGGATATAGGCATTATCATGGAATATGTTCCAGGGAAAAGTTTAAGGCAATGGTCTATGGAAAAAACTTTTTCTCTTGAAGAAATCCTTTTAATCTTTAAGTCAATGCTTTCAGCGCTTGACCATCTTGAACAGCATAAGATAGTCCACAAAGACATCAAACCAGAAAACATTTTAATTTCTGCTGATTTACAGGTAATTAAACTGACAGATTTTGGTTATGCCATAAGAAAAAATTTCTTTGCTTTTGATAGGTTCCCTTACGCAGGAACAGAAAGATACATGGCTCCTGAAAGGCGTCTCGGACAGGTGACATTCAGAAGCGATATCTACAGCCTGGGCAAGATTATTGAAGAATATCTTGGTAAATGCAATTGTGAAATTCCGGCGTATGTCATCGCAATACTGAAGAATTGTGTAGACCCTGACCCTAACAACAGGTACGAACACGCGTCCCTTGCTTACAAAGACCTTGAATTCCTGACAGAATACCACAGGAAAAAGGATGCTATACGGCATCATCTCTGACATCCACGGAAATCTTGAAGCAGCCGTTGTGGTAAAAGATTTCCTGGTCAAAGGCGGTGCAGAAAAAATCCTGTTTCTCGGAGACATGATAGGTTATGGGGTTAATCCAGCAGAGTGTATAGACCTATTTGATTCATCAGATGTAGTGTTTGTAAGAGGCAACCACGAAGAGGCATGTATTACTGGCAGATATGAAGGTTTCACCCCTGATGCAAAAATGGCGATGGACTGGACAAGGAAAAATCTTTCAGATGCATACATAAATAAATTATCTGAATGGCAGGAAACACTTGAGATAGAAGATTTTGTTGTCTGTCATGGTGGGCTGGTCGACCCGTTGCACTTTTATACCAGTTCCCGTTCCAGAGCAAAGAAAATGTTTGATGAGTTTGAATTTCATTACTGTTTTGTGGGACACACCCATTTCCCGATGATATTTGTCCTTGAAAAAGATAAAGACATGCCTTCCATCATCGCAGAGGATCCAGGGGGAAACCTGAGAGTACGTATAGAAGAAAACAAAAGATACATTATTAATGTTGGTAGCGTAGGTCAGCCGAGGGATGGAAATCCAGAGGCGTGCTGTTCTCTTTATGACTCAAAGGCCAGATTGTTTCAATTGTACAGAATGCCATATCCTGTTGAAATCGCGTCAAAAAAAATTACTGAGGCAGGCCTTCCTTCTTCTCTTGCAGCAAGGATTTTACGCGGCCTTTAATTTCTGAAAAGGGATACTTTATTGATAGAAACCACATTATTGTACTGCAACAAACTACTTTTTATCGGCAGCAAGAAATACCCTTTCGTATTCCTGTTGAGAATCATCTGTAAGGCTTAAAGTCATACTATAATCAGGAACTCCTTCGACATGGCCATCTGAAAATAAAATGTTAACAAACGTGCCTTTATGATTGAATTTTCCTTCTGAAACAAGGTTGAAATCCATCAAAAAAGCAAAAACACCAGAAGTATTTTCAATTTCTGGCCTGTACACATAGGCAGATTCCACAATTCCACCAGAGTCATCTGCCATTTTTATTCTTTCGGCGTTTGCATAATTGCTTGAAGGACAACCATACATTTCAATGCTTCTTAAGTGGCTGTGAAAGATACCAATGCCAACATATTCACCCGATGCATCGCGAATGATATTGCCATAATAACCGCTGTCATAGAAAGAGCCGCCATCCATAATTCTCATGCCAATTGTCATTCCAATTTGTTTCACATTATTCATGCACACCACTCTTCTGGCTGACTCTCTTGCCCTTGCAAGAACAGGAAGTATAAGCCCTGCAAGCGTGGCAATAATCCCTATCACTACCAGCAATTCAATGAGCGTAAACCCTGTAATTTTTTTGATATGACCCCCCCGAAGGTATTAACATTATAATACAGTACACCAGTTTGTAAATATCTTGCCTGGTGTTTATTCATTCAAATCCACTTCCATGCCCAGTTTTCTTCCTTTATAAAATTTCACTTCAACTTAAGCGCCCCTTCCTTTATAAATTCTTTTTCAACCCCCCTCTTTGTAAAAGCATCCCATACTACCGCCCCTTTTTATAAAATTATCTTATACTGCTCCACCTCTTTATAAAAGAGGGGTTGGGGGAGATTTCTTGAAATCCCCCTCAGTCCCCCTTTTGAAAAGGGGGAGAACGAGAGGGTAAAAGAAGTCTGGGATGGATTTGATGAAATCCCTCTTGCATCTCCCTTTTATAAAGGGAGAAAATGTAGCCCCCTCTTTATAAAAGAGGGGTCGGGGGAGATTTCTAAAATCCCCCTCAGTCCCCCTTTTGTAAAGGGAGAAAATAAGAGAAGTGATTTTACAAACGGGCAAATACGAATAAAGAAAGTTTGTGTGGCTTTCAAACCCACCATAAATTATCTGGCAGATGGCATAAACTGGCATGTCATTGTAAAAACAATTCCTCTTAGGTAGGCTTTCTCCTGAGTTCGTCCAACTTCTCGACCGCCTGTTTTTTTAACTGTTCTGAATATCTTCTCACCTCAGGCAGGTGTTGTTTTGTCGCAATGAAGTGGCCAAAAGAACTTTCCAAAATATAATATTGTGGCTTTGGCACAGTAGTTGCCTTGAACGCTTCCAGGTCACCGTCTTCAATCCGTCGTATTACAGTCCGATACGACACACCTAAAATTTTTGCAATTTCTTTAACTGTATACGCTTTTTCCATCAATTCACCTCAATTCTGTTTGTTAGGGGAGAGTACTTCGCAACCGCCTGCGTAATCCCTCCTTCCTGCAATGTAACCTCTACCCATTGATTTTTGTTGTACACTTTCGCCAAATGGTTGCATAACTCACGTGCTGTATCACGGTATGTCAAATAGTCAAACTTATCAATTAAAAAATTGCACTGGGTATATATTGCCATCTCATCATTTCTGTATGCTTCAAATTCTTTATCTCCTGCTTTTAAAATAATTTTCATAAATACAGGGGCGTTTTTTTCTTTATACTTTAGCCAGAAATAGTCGCATATTTGTGCTGCATTGATGATTCCAACCTCTTTGGCTGGTATGTAAAAAGTTAATATAACATCACTGCCTTTGCGGGAATAATTACCATCTTCAATTCCATATGTATCACGGTATTGCTTCAGAAATTGGGAGAGCATTTGAAGGTTCTGGTATAAAATTTGTTTTTGTTGGTCAGTTTTCTTTGTTTCTGTTTTTTGGCTGGAGCCAGTAGGTATAAGCCCTATGATTATCAGAAGGACAACGATTACAATTGTAATTGTAATCGCTTTGTGTTGCTTGACAAACTCTTTAATTTTTTCCATTTTATCCCCCTTTACTTTTGCATACTTTTTTCTCTCTGTCAAATTCAGCAAGAATAGTATCAACTCACTACAGGTACCCAATGATTTCATCTCTTCTTTTGTGTTGCAATCCTAAAACCTGAAGTTCATTTTCAAGTTTTTTCTTTATCGTACTTGTTCTTTCCTCCCATTGTAAAGCTCACTTAAGTTCAATATAACTGCCCAAAATATTCTCGCAATACATTTCTCTTGAACAAGTGCTGGATTTCAATTCCTCATAGGTAGGCTCTCAACAACAGATAAGAATTTCAAATGAAGGTGTTATCACAGGTTTCAATTCCTCATAGGTAGGCTCTCAACAAT
>DAONMJ010000101.1:0-4498 GCA_035392545.1 bacterium | reverse complement strand
GTACTCGGGATTGCAGACAAAGTTCTGGATGCTGTAAAAAAAGGATACATCAGGAGATTTTTCCTGGTCGGTGGATGTGATGGAGCAAAGCCAGGAAGAAACTATTATACAGAACTTGCACAATCCATTCCTCAGGATTGCGTAATACTAACACTCGCCTGCGGGAAATTTCGGTTTAATACACTGGATTTCGGTCAGATTAATGGAATTCCACGACTTCTTGATTGTGGCCAGTGCAATGACGCCTATTCAGCCATTGTTATTGCAAAAGCCCTTGCAGATGCTTCTGGATGTTCTGTAAATGAACTTCCACTTTCCCTTATCCTTTCATGGTACGAACAAAAGGCAGTATGTATTCTTCTGACACTTTTTTCTCTTGGAGTAAAAAATACCAGGCTCGGACCAACCCTACCTGCCTTTGTATCAGAAAATGTGCTGAAAGTACTGATAGAAAATTTTCAGGTAAAACCAATTACTACTGTTGAAAATGACCTGAAAGAAATTCTTGGAAACTGAATAAACTTGACATTTCAATAGCCACAGTTTATTATTCCTTGACAAAGGAATCGTATGGGACAGCAATATCACTGTGGCATTGGTGAGCACCTGATAGCACAAAATGCTGGTGTTGCCATGCATCAACTTCATTTCGACACTGATGCTATTGTTTTTGCTTATAAAAAAGCAGAAAAAATTGCTGAAAGAATCGGCATAAAATCACCAGTACCTCATCTTGCAGGATTTGCATACCCGCATGTAGCATCATTGGGTTGCGAGATATTTTTCCCTGAAGATGCACAAGAACCAAGACCCATTCCCATCATTAAAACCCCATCAGACATTAACCACCTGAAAGAACCAGATAATTATCTTTCAGCACCTGTGATTCAAAAAAAATTGCAAACACTTGAAAAATTGCTTGAAAAAGTTCCTTCTGCACCAAAAAGCATTGGACACCTTTATGAAGGACCAGTAACAACAGCAATGCTTCTGATGGGAGAGAATTTTCTGACATTACCATATGATGACCCAAAAAGAGCGCACAAACTTCTTGAGTTTTGCGCAAAATCTGCTGTTAACTATGCAAATACCATAAGAAATAAACTTGGTATTCCTGTTGAACCATGTCCTGTTTCTATACCTGATGATTTTGCAGGTATGTTTCCGCCTTCTCTTTTTGAAGAGTTTGTGCTTCCATACTGGGAAATTCTGTATTCTGGAATGCAGGCAAGTGAAAGATATCTTCACAGCGAACTGCTCAGGGTTGAGCACCTACCACTTCTTGAAAAAGCAAACATTAATCTTTTTGACCCGAGTTCAGACCAGTATCTAACTCCTGAGATATTAAAACAGCATTGTCCCTGCGAATTTACTCTGCTCATCAAAGAATGGGAAATCGCACATCTTTCTATTGAAGAACTTGAAAAACTATATGAAAGATATGCTGAGAGTAAACCACAAAGTATCAGTTTCTGGCTCTGTTTTTTTGAACATGAAGAAAAAATTATCGCACTGCTGAAAAAAGCAAGGTCAATGTCCTGAAAACTGTTATCATTTATGAACTGGTGGGAAAAAGAACCATTAAGAATCATTGAAATATGCGATGCCTTTGACCTGCAAAGATTACCTGTTGAAGTTCTTGCAAAAACAGTAAAAAAACTTGGTGGTAATGTACAGCATTTCCATTGTATGGAACTTTCTACAAAAGAATATGGCTCGGGCCTTGACGACAGGTCTCTTTATTTTCGTACTTCTGCGGCAAAAAAACAAAATCCAGATAGACTTGGTGAATATCTACCCTTTGCAAAAAAATATGGTATCAGGGTGGTCGTTTATTTCAATGTTCACTGGTATACGATTGAGTTCGGAAACCGCAATCCGTACTGGGTTCAGATAAAAGAAGATGGAAACCCAGTTCAGGAAGTTTATGGAACAGGTACATCATTCTGTATCAATAGTCCTTACAGGGAATGGGTGTTTCAGGTTTTAAAAGACCTGTGCAGTTATGATATTGACGGTATCTTTTACGATGGTCCAATCTTTTTTTCAAATACCTGCTATTGTCAATATTGCCAGAAACTTTTTGAGCAGCAGACAGGATGTTGTCCTGTACCAAAATCTGACAGAAATCACCACCTGTGGAAAGAATTTGTTGAGTTTCAGGCAGAAAGTATGGAAAGATTTCTTGAGGAATCAAACAGCATCATCAAGACAATCAATCCTGAAATACTGTTTTACATGAATGGAAACAGTAGCTGGCCTTACTGGCCTACAGGCAGAGATAATCATCGCATTATCAAGCACACTGACATTCTGGGTGCAGAAGGTGGATTTCTATACGGAAATTTAAATCAAACGCCAATTTTTAAGCCAGGACTGACAGGAAAACTTCTGTCATCACAGGCAAAAGAAAAAGTGGCTGTTGTATTTGATTGTGCAGGACACAAAAACTGGAGCTGGTATCTACTTCCAGAAACAGAAATATCTATTCTGCTTTATGAAACAAGTTTTTCTGGTGCTCAGTGGTGGGTTGCAGTGTTTCCTGATGACATCAATCAACCAGAAATGAAAGCCATTTCAGAATTCGGGAATTTTATCAAAAAACATCCTGAACCTTTTGTTCAAACAACATCCGCAGCAAAAATTGCTCTGTTATGGCCGTCAAAGTCAGCCGAGCATTATAGTGGGTCTTCTGTGCCTCTCACTGATTTCACAGAAGAAATAAAAGGACATGAAATTGGCAATCTCCTGATGGAATTCTATGGCTTCTATGAAGCGCTCGTAAAACCAAAAGCAATCTTTGATGTTATTGATGAATATAATCTTGATGACATACACAATTATGAACTTGTGATACTGCCCAATGCCGCGTGCCTTTCCAGGCACGATTGCCAGCAAATAAGGAAGTATGTAAAAAATGGCGGAAATATCGTAGCAAGTTTTGAAACTTCTCTGTATGATGAACACGGAAAACCAGGAAATAATTTTGAATTATCTGATGTTTTCGGGGTTAATTTTGAAGGTACCATTTTTGGACCCATGCGGCACGACTATGTTTCCCCTGCAAACACGGAAAATGCCATTCTTAAAAATATCATAAAAAAATTTTTCCCTGCCCCTGAATACGGAACAAATGTAAAAAATATCAGTGGCAAAATTTTACTTTTTTACTGCGAAAAATTAAAAGGCAGGTATGACCATACCCCGGAAATTTCCCTGAAACCCATGATGGTGGAACATAAATATGGAAAGGGAAATTCAATTTATCTTGCGGGTACTTTTGGTTCTACCATAGCAAACTGCAGGTTTCGTGAATATTTTTACCTCATAGAAAATTTCTGTCATCTTCTTTCAAAACCCCTGTTATCGTTCGAAAATGAAAAAAATATAGAGGTCTTTCTGAGAGAAAATAAACAAGATATGTTCTTATACATTATCAATCTCACTGGAGAACAGAAAAGACCCCTTACCTATATTGAACCGATAGAAAAATTACGAATAAAGATGACGACGAAAGCAAAAAATGTTATTGCCCTGAACTCAAATGTCAGAATAAAACCGAAAAAGACGCCCTATGGTTCTGAATTTGCTCTTTCACATTTAAAAAATTTTGAAATACTAAAAATCTCAAAACAGGAGAAACCATGAAAATCTACATACTGACTGACCTTGAAGGAACTGCAGGGGTTGTTGATTTTGAATCCCAGGCATACCAAACAGGCAAGTATTATGAAATTGCAAAAGAACTCGCAACAGAAGAAATAAATTCTGCCTGTGAGGGAGCATTTGAAGCAGGAGCAAACGAAATCTTTGTTCTTGATGGACACGGTCCAGGCGGCGTAATACCTGAAAAAATTCATCCAGAAGCGAAACTGTTTCACGGTAGACCCCTTTCAAAAACCTTTTGTCTTGAAAAAGGGTGGGATGCTGTTTTTTTGATTGGGTATCATGCGATGAATGGAACTGAGAATGGAAACTTGAACCATACCTATAACAGCAGAGATATCGTAAAGATGACAATGAATGGAAAGGATATTGGAGAAATCGGGATGGAAATGTACCTTGCAGGACATTTCAATATCCCTGTTATCCTTATTTCAGGCGATGAAGCCGCATGTAATGAAGCCAGTACTTATAATCCTGATATTGAAAAAGCCATTGTAAAATGGGGTATCACAAGAACATCTGCAATCAGTTTATCACCACTGAAAGCAAGAAATGAAATCAAAGAAAAATCAAAAACAGCAGTAAAAAGAATCAGTGAAATGAAGCCAGTAAGGATGCAGGGTAAATGTGAACTCATCATTGAATTTATTTCATCCACAAACGCCTTTGTATGGCAGAATAAACAGGGTATTGAAACATTAAATGCCAGGACAATCAAAATCAGTGGCGATAATTTCATTGATGTCTGGAAGCGATTCTACCTCAGTTGACATTTTGATTGGGCGCACGTGGATTCGAACCACGAACCCCTGCGTTATCAGCACAGTGCTCT
>DAONMJ010000100.1:0-4573 GCA_035392545.1 bacterium | reverse complement strand
ACGCATAATGCCGCTTCTCTGTCTCATATTCAATGTGCGCTATCTGTATCGTTAACCCCCTCTCCTTCTCCTCCGGCGCCTTGTCTATGTCTTCATACTTCAAATGCTGCGCCTTCCCAGCCTTCGACAATACCAGGGTAATCGCACTGCTCAATGTCGTCTTACCATGATCTACATGCCCTATCGTCCCTATGTTTACGTGTGGCTTGCTTCGTACAAATTTCTCCTTCGCCATCTTGTCCCCCCGCGGTTACAAGAAAATAATTTAACTTTAACGTCAGGCCCTTCCCACCCTTAAGCTGCTGATGGGAATCGAACCCATGACCCCGTCCTTACCAAGGACGTGCTCTACCCCTGAGCCACAGCAGCCTGACGCTATTCAAGAAATTTTATTATATACAACAATTTGAAAAAAGTCAAATTTTAAAAATTGAACATAATACGAAATCTTCCACCCTCGTCTACGGCTGCATCTTATATCGTCCAGACACCCATGTTTTCACTTGCCGAACCTGGACCTGTTTAACCACTCAGATCCCGTTCTTTGTAAAATTTTTGGAGCGGGATACGGGATTTGAACCCGTGACTTCGACCTTGGCAAGGTCGCACTCTACCGCTGAGTTAATCCCGCGTAATTTTAGCGCGAGTTATTTACGGGAAGTTTCAATTTTTTGATAGTGAAATATGATACATCAGTTCTATTTATTGTCAAATTTTTCTGCTTCAGTTTTTTTAAAAATAGTTAAGTAAATTTTCAACACAACCCAGAAAGATATCAATCCTATGATAGACCCACACAAAATATCTCTAAAAAAATGAACCCCTGCAAAAACTCTTGAAAAGGCAACCATGAAAGCAAAGGCGAAAAATACCGGCCACAATTTACGAAATATCCAGGACAAAAAAAATGCAGCAGTAAAAATTGTTTGCGCATGGCCAGAAGGAAATGAATCCGACTTTAAAACAGGACCGGTAACACAAATAACATGATCCTTGAAATATGATACAGGCCTCGCAGAAGGAAACAGTTCCTTGATAATATGGACAATGATGGCGCCAAATATCAACATAGAAAGAAAAATCCAGAAATATCGCACCAGTTCACTGCGTCTTGTGAAATAAAGAAGCACGACGACAATCAGTGAAGCAACTTCCGTTGACCCAAGATAACCAATAGCAAATAGAATATTTGCAAGCCATTTATTTCTGAAAGCAAATTTGTTGACTGTGAGAAAAGCACGGTTATCAATCTCAATGACCTTTTTAAAAAAACTTCTTTGTTTGAAATTCAAGGAATTAAAGTATAAAGGATCTGTTTCACTGGTTTTGAAATTGTAACACTGGTAAAAACGAAATGTCTTAACCTTTTTCCCTTTATAAAAAATTTCAACAGTAATAGGTCTGTCAACCGTTTCAAATCCGTACATTTTTCCCGGATCATCCTTAAAATGTTCATCAGTAAAAAAAATACCGTTTTCACCGGAAAGTTCTGTTTTAAGGTTTCTATCTCTCTGCCAGAAATCATACTGGTCCACCCTTTTACTCAAACAGAAAAGTCTATTATTTGCAACATCCACCGGGAGAGAAAAAGCCATCTGGCTTGCAAGATAAAACTTGTGAGTAAACAAGAAATTATTCTGGTTACGTGAAACAAGGCATTCCGCCACCCGTGCACCAATATCCCATCCATACAGATCACCTGTGGGATCTGTTTCAGGAGATAAAGGGAAACAATGAAAAACAACCTGAACAGGAATAACCATTGTAAATAAAAGTCCTGTGAACAAAGAAAATTTTGCAATAGATTTTTTTATTCGGCTTGTTCCGATAAAAATTGTCTGCAGAAAGAAAGCGCACGGTACAATAAGCATGAGATAACCAACTGCAGGCCAGTGTGGCAAAATCTCGTTTGAAAAGGATGCATAACCAAAAACAATAAAAACAGGTAACGAAAAACTGAAAAATAATTGTGCTGGATCGTGCTTATGAAAAAAAGATTGAACTGCAATTTTAAAAAATGAGATTACCAGCATGAACCACACAAGTGGCGATATCAGCAACATCTGTGAAACAATATTGTGGATAAAAATACCTGGCTTAAAGAAAGATTTTTCACCAAGACCGTGTTTGAACTGAAATGCAAATGACACCCAGTAATTATTGTAATTCCATACCAGAACAGGAAGAAATATTAAAATACTGAGAATAAATCCCAGATATAATTGTTTTTTTTTGAAGGAATTTCTCATTTCTTTGTTGATTAACAAAAAAAGCAAAATCCCGGGATATATTAGAAATGCCGAGTATTTTGTAAGCAAAGCCAGTCCTGTGAAAATTCCAACAAGATACCAGAGGTTATCTTTACCTGTGGTACGAATCTTCCATATTGTCATGACAGATAACAACCAGAAAACAGACAAAATTGTGTCCGGTACTGTCATGATACCACCGAGAACAGAAAACAGGGGAATGAAACAAAAGATGAGGATAGCCCAGAACCCTGTTACAGTTGAATATAAATCTTTTCCTGATTTCAAAAGTAACCACATACATAGTGTAGATGAAATCAAAGCAGGCAATCTCACTGCAAGTGGAGTATTTCCGAAAATTTTTAAAAATGGTAAGATTGCATAACCCACGAGTGGTGGATGATCAAAATATGACATTGAAGGATGCATAGCATATTGATAATAATGGGCTTCGTCCCCGCTCAAACCATAAAAAGCAGCTATCAATAATCTAATAATAAATGATATCCCTATTAACAGGTACGCCCTCTGCCATAATTTTTTTTCATCCATTGAAATACCCTGTACGAAGAAGTAAAACCCTGTAGAGATACGCAACAAGTGTGGAGATTTTTAGTTTAGACCTGCCGTATTTTCTTTCATAAAAGACAATGGGATATTCTTTGACTCGTAATTTTTTTTTAAACGTATAGTAGAATACTTCTGTGACAATAAAAGCATCCCTTGACTTAAGGAGTGGGAATATTTCTGATAGCAAAGATGATTTAAAAAATCTGAAGCCGGAAGTCGGATCCGTCAGTTTAATACCAAGAATAAGTTTCAGGTAAATTCTTGCACATCGTGTTACCATCTCTCTTAAGAAATTTTTGCGTAAACTCATTGCTCCTGATAAAAATCGTGACCCTGACACAGCATCTGCGAATTTAAGACATTCAACCATTCCGGGAATAAATTCAGGAGAATGAGAAAAATCGCCGTCCATTTCTCCAATAACATCACAATTTTCTTGTAGTGCCATTTTATAACCAAACCTTCCAGCATACCCTCTTCCTCTTTTTTCTGTTCTTATAAAAACTTTTATATGTTGATTATCCTTAAAAAATTCCCTGACAATAATACCCGTACCATCTGGAGAATTATCATCAACAATGATCACCTTGATATTCATGTTAAGGCCAAGTATTTCCTGTACCAGTGGAATGATATTTTCCCTTTCATTGTAGGTGGGAATAATCAAAGCGATGCTATCTTTCAAAGCAATATCTCCTGATGGATTGTTCAACCTGTTGCGGTGTTATTAATTCCATACACGTTGGGTTTCTTGAACATCTTTTTTTGTAACAACATATGCAGGTAGCAGGACTGACAATTTTCACCCCATTATCGTACATCTCAATCTCATTTGAGGATGTTGGTCCAAACATTGCGACAGTTTTCTTACCAAGCCCGACTGCTACATGAAGAGCAAACGTATCACAACATAAAACGACATCACACAAATCAAGCAAACCAAAAAACAAATCAATGGAATTGTCGTATCCTGTGTTAATAACCCTCTTATCACTTTTTTTAGCAATCTGGTGAAGTAAATCCTTTTCTTCAGAACCACCAAAAATAAGAATCTCAAAATCATCAAGGGATGAAAACAAATCCAGAAAATGCTTTTCAGGCCATCTCTTTGTAATCCATCTGTTTCCTGTTCCAATTACTGCTCCCAGCACTTTTTTACCCTTCAGGTTGTGCTTTTCTGCAAATTTTTCTGCATGTTTTTTTGATGTGGCAGACACCGGAACAATAATATTCCCATACTCTGGCAAGCACGCAATTTCTGCAACAAACATTTGATAGGTTTTTGTATTACTTCTTTTCAGTTGATCATCATGGCTCATTAAAAAATATGTTTCTGCGGATTTGTTTGAACAATGAATATGTCCGGCACTATCATACCAGAAACCTCTTTTTTCTTTCGCTTTAACAATACCCGTCAGAATCAATGCGTCGTCATCAAGATCGAGATTGATAACCAGGTCAAATTTAAAAAGCGACAAAACATTTAGCGCATCACTTTTTTTAATAATCCTGTCAACAAAACGATTTCCTTCTAAAACAGGAACATGTTGATCTTCTGTAACCCAGAATAGCATACTTTCATGATATAAGGACTTCAAAGGTTCGCATATGGAAGTGGTTCTTAAAACATCACCGAGTGCACCAAGTTTTATAACCAGAATTTTTAATTTCACAGGGCTATATCGTCCACAATCATTGCATGTTTTTCCTGTGGTCTTATGATAAATGCAGGGCACATCTGGCATAAAAAAACG
>DAONMJ010000099.1:0-4604 GCA_035392545.1 bacterium | reverse complement strand
TGTTCATCAGAAGTTATGGCCAGACCAGCGTATTATTTTTGTTTATTGCGGTGCTTTATGGGCTATTCTGAACTGGGTTTTTAATGTTTTAAATCAGGCAACAGATGCATATGGATTGACTGTGTCTGCTGAAATAAAAAAGTTATATCAAAAAATATTCAGCGTGCTATTGATACTGATTCTTTTTTACAATAATCTCATCAATCTTGGCAGTTTTTTCATCTATCAATATACCATCCAGATTTTTCTTATTTTTTCATTTTTCTTTGTCTTAAAGCAAAATAAAAAACTTCCAGTTGAATGGAAACTTACTCAGGAAAAAGCTACCCAGTATGGTAAAGAATTTCTTGTTTACTGTTATCCACTGTTTTTTTATTCTCTTTTCAGTTTACTTACTGGAATATTTGACAGATGGGTCTTACAGTACTATAGCGGCAGTGTTCAGCAGGGTTTTTATGGGCTCGGGTACCAGATAGGAACCATATGTTTGATTTTTACTTCATCAATGACACCACTGTTTATCAGGGAATTTTCTATGGCATATGGAAATCATGATAAAGAAAGGATGGTATTTCTGTTTCGCAGATACATACCTTTTCTTTATGTTGTTACTGCCTATTTTTCCTGTTTTGCTGCAACACAGGCAGATGTTCTCATCAGAATATTTGGTGGTTCTCAATACAGTGCCGCATTTTTACCTGTGATTTTGATGTGTATTTTCCCGATACATTCCACATACGGACAATTAAGTGGTTCTGTTTTTCTTGCCACAGGGCAGACAAAATTATACAGAAACATCGGAGTACCTTTCATGATTGTTGGTTCAATACTGACTTACATTCTAATAGCCCCACAGGACAAACTCGGTTTGAATATGGGTGCAACAGGACTGGCAATAAAGATGGTTTTACTTCAATTTATACTTGTTAATGTTCAACTGTTTTTTAATGCAAAATTTCTTGGTATTTCATTTATTCGATATTTCATTCATCAAATAGCATCGATGATTCTTCTGGTTGCCATAGGGATTGGCGCAAGATTGGCAGGGGAATTTTTGTTGCACGGGACCCATTTTATTGTTGGCTTTATTTTTTCTGGTGTTGTCTATACAGCAGTGTGTATTGTTTGTGCGTTCTATTATCCGAGGGTTTTTGGTTTATATCGGGATGACCTTGAATTGTTCCTGAAATTTCTCAGGGCAAGAACTTGACAGCGAGAAGATAGTATGTTTTAATTGTTTTAAACAAATTAAACAAATATGAATACGGCAATAATCTTTGCTCGTGGCAGTGAAAAAGGAAAGAGAAATATCAACCTGTATCTGGTTGATGGAAAACCCTTAATTTATTATTCCATCAACGCAGCACTTGGATGCAAGGATGTTCAATCAGTGTTTGTGTCAACTGATGATGAAGAAACCGCAAATATTGCAACCGGCTTATCCTGTAAGGTCATTCACAGGGAAATCTTAACTGATAGCATTGGTATGGGCAGGGCAATTGTTGCATCTGTGAACCATATCAATCAGGAAGACCTTGAAAATATTGTGATTTTGTCCGGTAATAATGCGATGGTCAGTTCCCATCTTATTTCAAGAGGGCTGGATGTTTTAAAGACAAAACCATCAGTAAAGTCCGTGATTTCTGTCTGGAAGGCGCGCCACGACCACCCGGATTTTGCAATTATCAAAAAAAATTGCAATGTTTCTCCACTTCTTGAAAAGCCAGTTAACAATGATGTCTATTTTTATGATGGTGCATTGTGTGTGATTCGTAAACAAATTATTGACCACGATTGTTTTAATCAGGTGAAATGGTGGGCGTATCTTCCTGACTGCGTTTTTCTTGTGAGACCCTGGCCAACAGGCAGAGATGTTCATGATAGCTATGGGCTTGCTCTTACAAGATGGTGGATTGAAAACGCCTTAATTGATGTGAGTGAGGAAATATGAAAAAAATAAGAGTACTTGTTTCTACGCATCCATTCGCAGTGGCAAATCCAGTTGCTGCAGAGTTGATTCTTCAACAGGGCTGGGAACTTGAATTTAATCCCTATGGAAGAAAAATTTCTTCGCAGGAATTGAAAATGCTGCTACCTGAAGTGGATGCTTTAATTGCTGGAACTGAGAAAATTGATGCAGAAGTGCTTGAATATGCAGACGACCTTAAACTGATATCCCGGGTAGGAATTGGGCTTGATGGTATTGACTGGAACGAAATCAAAAAAAGAAACATTGAGGTGGCATATACTCCTGATGCTCCAAGTTTATCTGTTGCAGAACTCACACTTGGTTTGATGATAAATCTTTTAAGGGGTGTTTCTATTTCTGACGCACAGATGCACAAAAAAAACTGGAAAAGAATAACAGGAAGCGAACTTTCAGGCAAAACAATCGGAATTATTGGACTTGGCAGGGTTGGAAAAAAACTTGTAAAACTTTTACAACCCTTTGGCTGCAATATTTTTGTCAATGACATAAATCCTGATTATCAGTTTATCGAAACATATCATCTCAAACTTGTTGACAAGGAAACAATTTTCAAACAGGCATTGATTATTACATTACACATTCCTTTAACAAAGCAAACCAGAAATTTAATTGATGAACACGTATTCAGAATAATGAGGCATGATGCATTTCTTATCAATACTTCAAGAGGCCAGATCGTTAATGAAGATGACCTTTACAATGCATTGAAAAACCATCAGATTTCAGGTGCTGCGCTTGATGTGTATTCACAGGAACCATACAGCGGTCCTTTGTCAGAATGCGATAACATTATTTTGACCTGTCATATGGGTTCCTGTACCCAGGAAAGTAGGGCAGCAATGGAAATTGGAGCAGCCCAGGCAGTTGTTGATTTTTTCACTGGAAAACCCTTAAAAAATAGGGTTCCAGATGAACTAAGGATTGCAGATGTTTGAAAAGAATTTAAAAATTCAGGTTAACGCTAATATCCACTTTCTTTACAAGAGTCCGGATGAACCAGTATCCGAAGTATTTCTTGAATATAGAAAAAAATGGTATCAAAATCCTGAAACATTTACAGTAAGCAGTTTTCCTTTGCATCTCGACATAGAGTCCACCAGTTTATGTAATCTTCACTGTCCTTTTTGTTCCTTCAAAACGATTCATAAGGGTTGGAAGAGAGGACATATGGATTGGAACCTTTATAAAAAAATTATAGATGAAGCCGCAGAACATCATCTATATTCAATAAAATTGAGTTTAAGAGGTGAACCACTGTTACATCCCGATATGTTTAGAATGGTTGAATATGCAAAAAAAAGTGGTATTCTTGATATTTACTTTAACACCAATGCTGTTTTGATGAAGGATGGTGTTATTGATGCTATTATTGAGTCAGGTATCAATCGTATTTCTATTTCTTTTGAAGGGACAGAGAAAACACTGTACGAAAAAAACAGAATTGGTGCAAAATTTGAAGAGGTTGTCCACAATATTGAATGTCTCGTGAACAAAAGGAAACAGAAAAAATCAAAAACACCAAGGATAAGAATTCAGACTGTTCTTATTCCAGAGATGGTACCTTTGCTTGAAGATTACAAAAAGTTCTGGGTAGAAAAAGGAGTTGACGAAGTAGCGTATCTTGACATTGAGAAAGACCCAGAAAAGGATGAAGACCTTCATTATCCCTGGATATGTCCGCAGTTATGGCAGAGAATGACAATCTGGTACGATGGTACATTGATTCCATGTGTCCACGATACTTTCGGGATAATGAAATTCGGCAATGTATCTGAAATCACTGTTTATGACGCATGGAATAGCGTGGTAGAAAATGCTTATCGACAGATTCATCAGTCAGGTTACGGTGAGACACTTTATGCTTGCAGGATATGCCCTTTGCGCGCTGGTCAGGTAAGAATCTTAAAATCAGGAGGATAGAGATGATACCAGCATTATTAATAGGTCGGGAAGGTAGCGTTGGATTTCCAGGAAAGAATATTTATCCTGTGCTAGGAAGGCCAATGATGGAATATCCACTTCTTGCCGCGAAATATTCAAAATACGTCGATGCCATATACATCTCAACGGATTCACAAAAAATTATGGAAATAGGGAAAAAATACGGTGCAATCATTATCGAAAGGCCACCAGAACTGTGTACAAAGGAGGCATTGGGCGAAGATGTCTTTGCTCACGGTTATAGATACATCAAGGATACCACAGGAAAACAAATAGAGTTTGTGGTGCTTTTGTTTTGTAATGCTCCAACAATTCTTTCGAAAACCATTGACCAGGGTATAGAAGCATTGAGAAAAAATCCACTTGCAGATTCAGCAGTTTCTGTTTCTATTTACAATATGTGGAGTCCACTTCGTGCGAGAAGACTTGGTAGTGATGGTTTTCTTTACCCATTTGTTCCTTTTGAGGTTTTTGGGGATGTGAGTAAACTCAGTTGTGACAGGGATTCACAGGGCGATGTGTATTTTGCGGATATGGGAGTTTCAGTTGTAAGACCACACTGCCTTGAGAATCTTAAAGAAGGACTTTTACCCCAGAGATGGATGGGAAAAAAGATTCTACCACTACTTCAGTGGGGAGGTCTTGATGTGGATTACAGGTGGCAGATTCCACT
>DAONMJ010000098.1:0-4677 GCA_035392545.1 bacterium | reverse complement strand
CAAAAGGGGGACAAAGGGGGATTTTTTGAAATCTCCCCCAGCCCCTCTTTTATAAAGAGGGGAGTGATTTTTCTCCCTTTATAAAAGGGAGATGCAAGAGGGATTTCATAAAATCAATCCCAGACTTCCTTTACCCTCTCGTTCTCCCCCTTTTCAAAATCCCTTCTCCTATTTTCCCCCTTTACAAAAGGGGGATTAAGGGGGATTTTGAAATCTCCCTCACCCCCTCTTTTATAAAGAGGGGAGTGATTTTTCTCCCTTTATAAAAGGGAGATGCAAGAGGGATTTCATAAAATCAATCCCAGACTTCCTTTACCCTCTCATTCTCCCCCTTTTCAAAATCCCTTCTCCTATTTTCCCCCTTTACAAAAGGGGGATTAAGGGGGATTTTGAAATCTCCCTCACCCCCTCTTTTATAAAGAGGGGGTATCTCATTCTCCCTTTGTAAAAGGGAGACGCAAGAGGGATTTCATTTTTTATGAAACTTTCAAATCATGGTTTTCTGGAAATGTAAGGCATTTTCTGGTATACTTTATTGATAAAATCATTCCTAAAAGGGGAAGTTTTATGAAACCGGATAGGGTTGTTTTTCGTGAGTACGATATTAGGGGAATTGTAAAAACCCAGATTAATAATGAATTTGCTTTTACTCTGGGCAGGGCTTTTGGCACAAAAATAAAAAATGAAGGGCTGAAAAACTGCGTTGTCGCCTGCGACAACAGGGAAACATCACCTGATTTGAAAAACCATCTCATCGATGGCATGATGAAAGCAGGCATTGAAGTGTTTGATGCTGGTATGATTCCAACGCCAGTTGCCTATTTTGCTCAGAAACATTATGGTCTGGATGCCTGCGCCATGGTAACAGCCAGCCACAACCCTCCCCAATTTAATGGTTTCAAACTTGTTCTTGGAGAAACAGGTCTTCATGGAGAACAGATTCAGCAGATAGCAGATATTATTGAAAAACAGGATTTTATATCTGGTTCTGGAAGCACAAAAACAATACAGGTTGAACAGGACTACATTGATTTCATGAAGGAACGGTTCAGTTTTTCCTCAAAAATGAAAATAGGCGTTGATACTGGTAATGGCACTACAGGTCCATTTGTAAAAAAACTTTTTTCATCTCTCGGTATTGATTTTGTCGGGCTATATCTCGAAAGCGATAGCAGTTTTCCCCACCACCTTCCAGACCCTGTGGTACCTGAAAACCTTGTTGATTTGATAAAACTTGTGAAAGAACAAAAACTTGATGCAGGATTTGGTTTTGATGGAGATGGAGACAGAATCGGCGTAATAGGAAGCGATGGCTCAATTCTCTGGGGAGACCAGCTTCTTATTATTTACGGGCTTGATATTTTGAAAACAAAACCGGGTTCAACAATTGTATTTGATGTGAAATGCACGCTTGCCCTTGAAGAAGAAATCAAAAAAGCAGGTGGAATCCCCCTGATGTGGAAAACAGGTCATTCCCTTATCAAAGCAAAGTTGATGGAAGAAAAAGCAGTACTTGGTGGAGAACTTTCAGGTCATATTTATTTTGCTGACCAGTATTTTGGATTTGACGACGCCTTTTATGCCTGCTTGCGGCTGCTAAGAATTATGGACCAAACAGGAAAAAAGCCAGAGCAACTTCTTGAAAACAAGAAAAGATATTATTCAAGTCCTGAAATACGAATTGAAGTTGGAGAAGAAAAAAAGTATGCCATCGTTGAAGAACTGAAAAATTTTTATAAGCAGAAATACAATGTTTCAGAGATTGATGGAGTAAAGGTCTATTTCCCTGATGGCTGGGCTCTTGCAAGGGTTTCAAATACGCAGCCAGCCATTGTTCTTCGCGTTGAAGGCAAAGATGAAAAATCCCTGGAAGAAATCAAAAAACAATTTCTTTCGAAAGTTGAGGAGACAATAAAATGAACTGGCAAATATTCTGGATTGCTTTTTCAACAATTTTCCTTGCTGAAATCGGAGACAAAACTCAACTGGTCTGTTTTTCCTTGAGTACCAAAAGTACCTCAATTGTTCCTGTTTTTCTTGGAGCAATGATTGCATTCGTGTTAAGCACATTCATTGCCTGTATGCTGGGAAACTACCTGCAAAAGGTTGTTCCAGTCAACGTGATTCACTCTATTGCCGGAGTTATTCTGATTGTATCCGGTATCCTGGTGCTCATCAATAAACTTTAATCCGGAGGAAACATGAAATACATCGTGTGCATCAAACAGGTTCCTGACACAATGGATGTAAAGGTTGACCCTGAAACAAAAAGAATTGTGCGGGAAGGCGTGCCCAGTATTATGAATCCTTATGATTACTACGCTGTTGAAGAAACATTGAGATTGAAAGAGCGGTTCGGTGGCACGACTGTGGCAATATCAATGGGACCTCCACAGGCAGAGGCAGTACTAAAAGAGGCAATATCACTGGGCATTGATGAAGCATATCTGTTGAGCGACAGGGCATTTGCAGGAAGCGACACCCTTGCCACATCTTATACTTTGAGCCAGGCAATCAAAAAAATCGCTGATTTTTCAATCATTTTATGCGGAAGAGAAGCAATGGACGGAAGCACAGGACAGGTTGGCCCAGAACTTGCTGAACACCTGGAAATTCCCATTATTACATATGTCAGTAAAATCGTGAATATTGCTGATAATCAACTGGAGTGTGTTCGGTTGCTTGAAGACCATTATGAATCATTAAAATCTCCACTACCTGTTGTCATTACAGTGGTAAAAGAAATCAATGAACCCAGATTACCCTCTTTGAAAGGAATGTTGAAGGCAAAAAAAACCGCGATTCCTGTCCTGACAAAAAATGATATTGGCGGCAATGACACCCAATATGGTCAGGATGGTTCTCCGACAAAGGTCGTTGAGATATGGAGGCCTGAAATAAAAAAAGAAGGAAAAGTCATTTCAGGTGAGCCAGATGAACTAGCAGAAGCCATTTATCAGGAACTGAAAAAACTGGGAGCAGCATAATGGAAATCAAAGTTAACAAAGAAAAGTGTACTGGTTGTAAAATTTGTGTTGATGTGTGTCCTGTTGGAGCAATTGAAATTGACAGCGATGGCAAGGCATTTATTACTGAAAAATGTACTCTCTGCAGGTTGTGTGTGAAGGAATGCCCGGTTGGAGCCATTGAAATTATTGGTGAAGAAAAGAAAAAAGCAGATATTGATTTAAGTCAGTATAAAGGAATATGGTTTTTTGCTGAACAGAAAAACGGAAAACTCTCTCATGTTGCGTATGAACTGCTGGGTATTTCACTGAAACTTGCAGAAACATTAAAAGAAGAAGTGTGTGGCGTCATATTCACTTCAAATGGCAAAGAGATGGCGCAGGAACTTTTCAATCGTGGCGCTGATAAGGCGTATCTTGTTGAAGAAGGAAATCTTGATGAATTCAGGCAGGATATTTATGTGTGTTTGATGACAGAATTGATAAAAAAATATAAGCCAAACATCGTTCTTGCTTCTGCCACAATGATTGGAAGAAGTTTTATTCCACAAACAGCAGCAAGAATAAAAACAGGGCTTACTGCTGATTGCACAGACCTTGCAATAGACCCTGAAACAAAACTCCTCCAGCAGATACGACCAACCTATGGTGGAAATCTGATGGCAAAAATCATCTGCGAAAGCCACAGACCTCAGATGGCAACAATAAGGCCAAAGGCAGTTGAAGAAGCAAAGGTGATTGGCAACAGAGAAGGAACAATCATTAAAGAAGATTTTGCTTCATTCAATGCAGTATGCCGGGTTGACCTTATTTCAAAAGAGGCAGTCGAGCAGACGATTGACCTTCAGGAAGCAGAAATTATCATTTCAGGAGGTAGAGGTCTTGGAGATGGCAAGAATTTTGAAATGATAAGAAAATTTGCCTCACTGATTGGTGGAGCAGTTGGTGCTTCTCGTGCTGCTGTTGATTCTGGCTGGATTCCATACCCCCATCAGGTCGGACAGACAGGAAAAACAGTCAAACCAAAAATTTATATTGCCTGCGGAATTTCAGGAGCAATTCAGCATCTCGCTGGAATGTCAACATCTGACTACATTATTGCGATCAACAAAGACCCTGATGCTCCTATTTTCAAAGTAGCAAACCTGGGAATAGTCGGCGACATCTTTGAAGTAATTCCAAAACTCATTCAAAAACTTGAGTCATCAAAACAATAATCAATCATTTTCTGCGTGATAGAAAAACCCAGGCAATAGGTTTTCAGGTGTGAAGGAAGATTGGATATCCAGAGCACAACATCTATATTTCACCAACGACCTTTGAATATCAAAGCGAGGCAGATAACCTTCTCTGGAAATAAAAGGATGATTTTAATTTGTTAAATCAGATAAAAGCCGTGACACGCGAAAGTTGAACCCCAATCCTTTATGTAAATAAGACCGTCAATTATTATGATATTGCTGTCTTAAAAAAAGAGAAAAAATAATTAGAAACCCAACCTTCATCAAGCAAAATCATAGCAAAATTGTTTCTTTTGATAAGTGGCTTTTTTATGGACTTAAAGACAAAAAGATTTATAATAAAAACAATAACGAGGTGGTAAATATGACCAAAGAAGAAAAATTTTATAAGGCACTGCAGGATGTATTTATTGGCGCAAAGATTGAAGGTACTGGTGGTTTTGTTAACTTGATGAAGATCAAATCAAATT
>DAONMJ010000097.1:0-4713 GCA_035392545.1 bacterium | reverse complement strand
TTGCGTGTTATATCTTTCATGATATTAATAATTCATTCCATTGTTTCGTTACAATCAGCATAGCATATACAATTAATTTGTCAAGCCCTGTTACACTATCCCGGAAAATTTGAATCTGTTTCGTAAAACTTTTCTGGACCTCGTCAGTCACATTACATACAACATGAAAAAATTTTACAATTATTTTATTTGAATACATTGAAAGGTTTTGAAACATAGTCATTTCGTCGTATAATTTCAGTATGAGCGACCAACTTTTTGAAGAAAAAAATACCAGAAAAATTGAATGTGAACCGCTTGCTTACAGATTAAAGCCACAGAATCTGGAAGAATTTGTCGGACAAAAACATATCCTTGGTGAAGGAAAAATTTTAAGAAAAATCATTCATACCGACAACCTGCCAAATATGATATTCTATGGACCACCTGGTTGTGGAAAAACTGCACTTGCACAACTTATTGCCAGCACAACAAAAAAACACTTTGTCAGTTTGAATGCAATCACTGCAACAGTATCTGATGTCAGAAAAATTATTGAACAGGCGCAATGGAACAAAAAACAGAAAAACCAGAGAACAATCCTTTTTATTGACGAAATTGCCCACTTTAATAAACTTCAACAGGATGCCTTAATGCCTGAAGTGGAAAACGGAACAATCATACTCATAGGCGCAACCACACATAATCCGTTCTTCTCAATAAATAAAGCCCTTGTCTCCCGCTCCACAGTGTTTGAATTCAAAAAACTTGAAATTGATGACATTAAAACGATTATCAATAGAGCGCTGACAGATAAAACAAAGGGACTCGCCGAGATAAATATTGAAATGTCTGAAGAAGTAAAACAATACATCGCAAAATATTCAAATGGAGATGCACGGGTCGCCCTGAATATTCTTGAAACTGTGTCGCATGTTGCGGATAAAAATGACAGGGGTAGAATTCTGGTGAACATGGAAACTGTCAGGGACATTACCGGGAAAAGATACGCTGCATACGACAGAGAAGACCAGCACTATGATACTATCTCTGCGTTTATAAAAAGTATCAGGGGTTCTGACCCTAACTCAGCATTGTACTGGCTTGCAAAGATGCTTATATCCGGAGAAGACCCTGCCTTTATTGCCAGGAGATTGCTTATCGCAGCATCGGAAGACATTGGCAATGCAGACCCGATGGGAATTGTGATAGCAGCATCAGCGCTTTCTGCTGTCCAGCACGTTGGTATGCCAGAAGCTCAGATATGTCTTGCCCAGGCAACCATATATCTTGCAACAGCGCCGAAAAGCAATGCAAGTTATCTCGCAATTAAATCGGCGATGGAGGAGATTGAAAAAGAAATGATCCAGGAAGTACCGGACCATTTGAAATCAACCGGTTATTCTGGCGCAAAAATTCTCGGACATGGTAAAGGATACCTGTATCCGCACGATTATAAAAATCAGTTTGTTTCTCAAAAATATACTGAAAAAAGAGTATCCTTTTATAGACCAACTGACTCTGGATACGAGCGAAGAATTAAAATGTTCCTTCAAAGAATTGAGGCATTGAAAAAAATCAAAAGAACACAGGAGACCAATGATGAAGGCAGAAATAAGAAAACAAATTCTTGAAACAATGAAAAAAATGACAAACCAGCAATGGAAGGAAAATAGTGAAAAAATTTTTGCCAATCTTATATCCTTACCTGAATATTCCAGTTGCTGGGCTCTGATGACCTACGTGTCTTTTGATAAAGAAGTCAACACAATCCCGATCATCAATGACTGTCTTGCAAAAGCAAAAACAGTGTGCGTGCCAGCAATTGACTGGAAAAATTTCTCTATGGTACCTGTGCAGATATTCAATGAAGATGACATTGACTTCTCACAAAAAATCCCACAACCCTTCAGCGATGCTCGCATCCCTGTTTCTGACATTGAACTGATGATTGTGCCAGGACTCGCATTTGATAAACAATGTAATCGACTCGGCAGAGGAAAAGGATTTTACGATAGATTCCTCGCTAAATGTAATGCAGTAAAAATCGGGCTTGCGTTTGACTTTCAGGTACTTGAACAAATCCCTGCTGGTGACAATGATGTGCCGATGGATATTATCATCACAGAAACCCGGGTCATCAGAAATAAATAATACCCTTCCACTTTTAGCAACTCCTTTTTCATCCGCATTATAAATTTTTTAAACACCTCACCTTTATAAAT
This sequence comes from bacterium, assembly GCA_035392545.1. GTDB lineage: Bacteria > Ratteibacteria > UBA8468 > B48-G9 > DTJG01 > DTJG01. Next base: position 2,509 of record DAONMJ010000097.1, on the reverse strand, counting down.
TTTTTCCACAGAATTTCCCTCTTTATAAAATTACCACGCATTACCCCCCTCTTTATAAAAGAGGGGCTGGGGGAGATTTCTGAAATCCCCCTTGATCCCCCTTTTACAAAGGGGGAAAACGAGGAAGGCAAAGAGGGGCTGGGATGGATTTGATGAAATCGAAAAATACTTAATGAAATCCCCCTTAATCCCCCTTTTACAAAGGGGGAAAACGAGGAAGGCAAAGAGGGGCTGGGGGAGATTTTTGAAATCCCCCTTGATCCCCTTTTACAAAGGGGGAAAACGAGGAAAACAAAGAGGGGCTGGGATGGATTTGATGAAATCGAAAAATACTTAATGAAATCCCCCTTGATCCCCCTTTTACAAAGGGGGAAAACCATGAGAGGAATTTGAAAAGGGGGAAGACCGGGAGAGGAATTTGCAAGGGGAAAACAGTAGGAGGAATTTGAAAAGGGGGGAAATGGGCGGGGACGAAAAGGGGCTGGGATGGATTTGATGAAATCCCTCTTGCATCTCCCTTTTATAAAGGGAGAAAATGGAGCAGGAATTTGTAAATCAAAAATACTGAAAAAGTCAAAAACCTTTCCGTTTGTACTTTGCACAAAGACAATTACCAATAGCCCGCAGAAGACATCAAATTTGCTGGTCAGATATCTTTTTCAATTGCAGATATTTTTCATACGACTGTTGCCAGTCATCGTGATTTTCCGGCAGATACTCAATAACAGGGAATGACTTCGCCACAAGTTTCCTGAATTCTGTGTGATTTTTCACTACCTTTGCCGATATCATCTGAACTCCAATATTTCCAATGGATGTCGCCTCCACAGGTCCACACAACACCCTTTTATTGACGCTGGACGCCGTGAAAGAAGAAAGCACCTTATTCTGAGAGCCACCGCCAACAATGTGAAGCGTGTCAATTCGCCCTGCAATGGCTTCGAGTCGCTCAATATGTAATCTGTATTCAAGAGCCAAACTTTCAAGAATTGTCCTTGAAATTTCACCGATGCTGACAGGAATTTTTTGATTCGTTGTTTTACAAAACTTTTGAACTTTTTCAACCATGTTGCCGGGGAATAGAAACATGGAATTGTTGACATCAATCAGCGAACCAAACGGTTTTTCTTTTGAGGCAAGTTCTCCCAGTTCTACATAGGAAAACTGTCGGTTATGAGTTTTTTCCCACTGTCGCCTGCATTCCTGCCATATCCAGAGTCCCATGATGTTTTTCAAAAATCTGATTTTCCCGTTATAACCACCTTCGTTGGTAAAATTATATTCAAGCACCTGTTGATTAATCAGCGGGTTATCAAGTTCCCTCCCAAGAAGAGACCATGTTCCTGAAGAAAGATATGCCCAGTTACCTTCTGCAGGGACAGCAAACACAGCAGACGCAGTATCGTGACAGCACACAGAGTATACTGGAATCTTGTCGCAACCGGTCTCCTCGCGCACATATTTTGAAAAATATCCCAGTTTTTTACCAGGTGGAACAATCTCACAAAGGATATCTGTTGGAATACCAAGCTTTTTCAGAATATCCTTTGCCCAGTTACCCCTTGGCTTATATCCTTTTTCAGACGGATTTAACATTTGAGACGTTGAAGCAATTGTAAACTCATTTGCAATAGTACCACACAACCAGTAATTAAATAAGTCAGGCATAAAAATCATTTTATATGACGATGAAACTAACCAGGGACATTCCTGTTTTGTTGCGTACAACTGAAATAATGTGTTAAGCGGCATAAATTGAATACCTGTTTTCTGAAATATCTCCTGCCTGCTGACGATTCTGAAAACTCTGTCCATAACACCCTCTGTCCTGGTGTCTCTGTAATGAAAGGGCAGGCACATTAAAACACCATTCTTATCAATGAAAGCGTGGTCAACTCCCCAGGTCGTCACGCCAGCGCCAGCAATATCTTTGCCAGCCATTTTCAGCGCCGTTTTTATTTCACCGAAAATTGCCGGTGCATCCCAGAATAAATGTTTATCAATCTGCATCCTATGGGTCGTAAATCTATGAACTTCCTTGATTTTCAAAACATCCTTCTCAATCCAGCCAAGTATTGCCCTTCCGCTCTCTGCTCCAAGGTCAATCGCAAGAAAATTTTTATTGTTCATAGTTCCTCCGTTATTGAATTATTATAATCAAGGGACAATTTCGGTCAAATTATGTATACATGGTTTACAAAGGTTACTTGTATGTTTTCCCCTTCTTTATCAATTCCGCAACACTACTCCCAACTTTATAAATTTCCTCACAATCTTCCCTCTTATAAATTCTTATAACTACTCCCCTCTTTATAAAAGAGGGGCTGGGGGAGATTTCTGAAATCCCCCTGTAATCCCCCTTTTGTAAAGGGGGAAAATGGGCGGGGACGAAAAGGGGCTGGGATGGATTTCAATAAATCCCTCTTGCATCTCCCTTTTATAAAGGGAGAATGAAATCCCCCTTTTGTAAAGGGGGAAAATGGGCGGGGACGAAAAGGGGCTGGGATGG
>DAONMJ010000096.1:0-4801 GCA_035392545.1 bacterium | reverse complement strand
TATGTTATAATTATTTGCATGGAATTTCAAAAAATCATTCTTGCACTTGAGGATTACTGGATAAAAAAGGGCTGTTTCCTGTGGCATCCCTATGCGACTGAAGTTGGCGCAGGAACCATGAATCCAGCAACTTTTTTCGGAATTCTTGGAAAAAAGAAATGGAATGTTGTGTATCTGGAACCATCTCAAAGACCTGCTGATGCAAGATACGGTGAAAACCCAATTCGTCTTTACCAGCACCATCAGATGCAGGTAATTCTCAAGCCGCCACCTTCAAACATACAGGATGTTTATATTCAAAGTTTGAAAAAACTCGGCATAGATATTTCAACACACGACCTCCGTTTCATTGAGGACAACTGGGAAGCACCAACACTTGGAGCATGGGGTGTTGGCTGGGAGGTCTGGCTTGATGGACTTGAAATAACGCAATTTACCTATATGCAACAGGCAGGTGGCATTGACCTTGATCCTGTCAGCGTGGAAATTACCTATGGGCTTGACAGGATTGCATGTTTTCTTCAAAAGAAACAATCTGTTTTTGATATTGATTGGGGTTCAAACACCAACTATGGGTTTTTGCATCAGGAAAGGGAAAGACAGTATTCAATTTTTGGTTTCAAGGAGGCAGACGCAAATCTTTTATGGACATGTTTTGATGGGTTTGAAAAAGAGGCAAAAACCCTTCTTGAAAAAAAACTTTTCTATCCAGCATACGATTACATTTTGAAACTTTCTCATATCTTCAATCTTCTTGAAGCGCGCGGTTCAATCAGCGTGTCTGAAAGGACAAGAATCATTGGGAGAATCAGAACACTTGCAAATATCTGCGCCAGCCAGTATATTGAAAGGGGGAATTGATGAGTGGAAGAGAACTTGTTATAAAAGCAGTACTTTTTCAAAAGCCAGAAAGGATTCCTTACACGCTTCCAGAGGAATATGGAAGCGATATGACAGGTGATGGAGTTCTTCCTGATCCGTCATGGAAACCATCGTTTCCTCCATCTGAGACAAAATGGGAAGACGAATGGCATTGTGTCTGGGAACGGCTTTCAGGGGATATTACAAAGGGCCAGGTGACAGTGCATCCATTGAAAGATTATCAGGTGTTTGATTCATTTCAATGGCCTGATTTTAAAATACCTGAAAGATATAAGGCAATAAAGGAATGTGGCATAAACAATAAGGAAGATAAATTTGTTCTCGCAAGCATTGATTTTTCTCTCATGCATCGCCTTGAATATCTCAGGGGACACGAAAATGCCTGGACAGACCCGTATCTTGAACCAGACAATCTAAACAAACTTCTTGATAAACTGGCAGAACTTGCCATTGACCAGGTCGATAGGGTTGCTGAAGCAGGTGCTCACGGGATTGTTTCAGCAGATGACCTTGGATTTCAGGATAGGCCAATGGTATCTCCTGAAATTTTCCACAATTTTTTCGCGCCATATTACAAAAAAGTGTATCAACATGCAAGGAAAAAAGGAATTCTTTGTCTTCTTCATTCCTGCGGTTACATTATTGATCTTCTTGATGACCTAATTGACGCAGGTCTTCAGGTGATTCAGATGGACCAGCAGGAAAATATGGGGCTTGAAAATCTTGACAGAAAATTTGGTGGAAGAATTTGTTTCTGGTGTCCTGTTGATATTCAAAAAACAATGAATTCTGGCACAGTGGAGGATGTGAAAAATTATGCAAGAAAACTCATTGACACCTTTGGCAAATATGATGGCGGATTCATTGCCAAATGGTATCCGTCGCCTGATGCTGTTGGGCATACCAAAGAAAAAATCAAAGCAATGTGTGAGACATTTATTTCTTATGGCTCACAATTTTACAAAAATAAAAAAGGTTAGTTAAATAGTGCCAAGTTTTTCAATATCAAGGGAGTCAATATTTTCAATCACCTTTTTAATTGCCTTCCCTACCATTTTTGCAACTTCCACATTATTTGGCGCACGAAGGGGCTCTGTCATTCCAAAGTGAGTGTCAACATGCCTCTGCGCAACAGGATACGCATCAGGGTCATATTCAACTGATTTACTGTATGGGCATGACCAGGGACAACCTTTTCCATACGCATTTTTTGCCTGGAATACTGTCATTCTTGGAAGGATAAAGCTCTGCCAGCCACCAACTTGCGCGCCTTCTGCCTGTATGGCTTTCATCACAGCGTTTCTGAATATATGTGGTTTCCCCTTCCATCCAAACTCTTCAGGGATAAGCCGTATTGTATAATTATACCAGTTATGTGTGTGATTTGGTGGTTCATAGGGCAGGATGACACCTCTGGTTCCTTTCAGTTCCTCTGTCAATGCAGACGCATTTTCTTTTTGAATTGCAAGGTGTCTGTCCAGTTTTGTCAGTTGAGCCCTGCCAAAGGCAGCAGTCAGGTCATTATTTCTGTACATCCATCCAAGAGCATAGGCGTGATAATCCCTTTTTTCAGACGGTGCCCTTGTTTCACCAAAAGACCATAACATCAATGCCTTTTTGTAAGTTTCTTCGTTGTCAGTAACAAACATCCCGCCTTCACCTGAGCAAAGGCATTTGTTCTGATTAAAACTGAACGCAGCGCAATCGCCCCACAGACCAACCTTTTTACCTTTGAATTCTGCTCCATGCGCCTGGCAACAATCTTCAATCACTTTCAAATTGTATTTTTTTGCTATTGAAAGAACCTCTTCCATATTGACAGCGAGCCCATGAAGATGAACGACAATAATCGCCTTTGTTTTTTCTGTAATGGCAGCTTCAATTTTCTTTGTATCTATATTCATTGTGTCAAAGTCGATGTCAACAAAAACAGGAATGCAGTTGTGATGAAGAATACATGTTGCGCTTGAAGACCAGGAATACGCTGTCACAATGATCTGATCTCCTGCACCACAATCACACGCAGCCACAGCCATGTGCAGAGCAGCAGTGCCGCTATTTGTTGTGATTGCAAATTTGTTGCCATTCCAGGCAGCAAATTCTTTTTCAAATGCCGAACAGTTTGGACCGAAAGCATGAAAGGGCATCTTGAGAGAATCAACAACATACTTGATATCAACATCGTCAATCGGTGGCCATGGTTTTATAAAACCTTCAGGAATCAGTCGTTTCCCGCCATTTATTGCAAGTTTTTCTGACATGTTTTGCCTCCTATTTGAATAATTGATAAAGTAACCTGCAGCAAGCATCAGCCACAATATAACCTGCTTCTGGCTGATGTCGTGTCCAGTAAATTGTCATTCCAGAATAACCACCACCCAGTACTCCATAAATTGTCGGGCAATATCCATACCAACCATCAGCAAGCTGCGCAATCAGGGTAATCTGTGCAGGGCTTCTGCGTCGTATATCAATTCCGAACTGGCAGTAATACTCGTAGGGATTTGTCGCAATGGTACAATTTCCAATTCGTATAGCAGCAACAGGAATTTCTTCGCAGGAAATGTTTTTGAATTCCTCATACAATTTTAGAATACTCCAGTTCAAGACATAGCTCCCTCTGCTTTCTTTTTCTTCTCCCCTTTCAACGATTTTCGTTGCCCTTTCAATTTCATCTTTTTCAGGGAGCCTGACTTTAATCTTTAGTTTTTCACGAGCAATTTTTATGACAGGGTTTTGTTCGTAATCCATGCTGGCAATGATTTTTGCTGTCTCTGAAGCACATATTGCTCCAATTTCTTTCATCCTTTGAATCCCTGAGACGCGGTTTTCTGGTTTCATAAGATTCCAGGGAGACAGATCCCCGCTTGCACCCTGAAGATACAGCATAGGTAGTAACTCTTTATCAAAAATTTTTCTGAGAAGTCGTCTTGATTCCCCTGGGAAATCCGATGATGCAAAATTCCCGTTCTCAACGCAGGTTGAATGGCAGGCATTGTTATGTATGATGGCAATGGGATTGTTCTGTTTATCAATGATTGAAATCACGCAGTGGGTCGGGTCTTCTGGTCCTTCAATGCCTGCAAATTCTGTTTTTTTTGTATCTCCATACATGGTATGGCTGCCATCCATCCAGCACACCCTTCTGTTGTATCCTATCAGTGCGGTTCCTTTTCCGTATCCAAGTTTTGCCTCTATCGCAGATGAGACTGCTTCTTCAGCGAGGTTAACAAGGTTTGTTTCGAGTTCGTCAAGATAACTCGAATTGATCGGGTCATCTGGAAGCAGATTTGCTGTGTTAGGTCCTGTGTGGGTATGGGTGCAGAAGATAAAAATGTTTGCTTGTGGAATAGAGGTTTTCTTTTCAATGCTCTGTTTCGCTCTTGCAATAAAATCAGGCAAAAGCACTGCCAGGTCGCAACTGATGAAAAGAATTTTTGTTGTTCCATCAGAAAGAAACACAGAATTTGCTTCAAGGTCATCCATAATATACTGGCACTTTCTGATATGCAGTTGTCCCATGATGCTATCGCCGATTTTACAGTTTATTTTTCTGGTTCCAGCGCCTGCAAAAAGCATTTCTCCCCTCTGTGCTAAAGTTCAACTGTCATTCCGTCAGATGCAGTAATTATATCAAAAGAAAATTTTTCTGACAATGACCGGGTTTTTTCCCATATTTTTTCCTTCAGCATTGTCATTCCGAAATGCGTGAGGATTGCCTTTTTTGGCTTAATACCTGAAATGATATCAAGCGCTTCAGGAAGACCCAGATGCATTATTCCTGGTCTTGGCTGAGTGAAAACAACATTGATAATGATGATATCAGTATTTTCATAAGCAGAAATAAGTTCAGGAAAAAATTCGGTATCAGGGATATATCCAATAGAAGGAACATGGTCTGATTGAAGAATAAATCCAT
>DAONMJ010000095.1:0-4823 GCA_035392545.1 bacterium | reverse complement strand
TTGTTAAGGAAAATCGAGATGAAATTTTGAGTTATCTCGAGGACTCTTCAAATTTTTCAGGAGGCAATTGTGACAGGGTTTATATTCCTGAAAATGAGCAGGAAGTAATTGAAATTGTGCAACTGGCAAATGCAAAAAAAATACCTCTGACGGTTTCTGGTGGTGGCACCGGTACTGTTGGCGGAAGAATTCCTGTAGAGGGATCAGTAATTTCTGTTGAAAAACTTAACAGAATTATTGATATTAATAAAAACAGGGCAATACTTGAAGCAGGGGTTATTATCAATAACTTTCTTATTGAAGCCAATAGCATGGGCAGATTCTATCCTCCTTTTCCTACTGAAAGGAGCGCATTTATTGGGGGAAATGTATCCACAAATGCCTCTGGTGAATATAGTTTCAGATTTGGTCCAACACGAAAATATGTGTTGAAAATTAAAATGGTAACAGGAGGTGGAAAGGTTATTGAAGTGCCCAGAGGAAAATTTTTCGCCAACGAAAAAGGAGAAATAAGAACAGATTTTTTGAGTGTGCAGATTCCTTCTTATGTGACACCACCCATTAAATGTTCTGCTGGCTATTATTCTGCGCCAAAAATGGACCTTATTGACTTGATTATTGGGTCAGAGGGTACTCTTGGAGTTATCACACGTGTTGAGGTGATGCTCATTGAGAAGTTACCAGACAGATTCATTATGATTTTTTTTCTGCCAGATGAAAGCAGGATGTTTGAGTTTCTTTCGGAAGTGAAAACCAATTTTATCAAAGATATGTATAATCTGGAGTTTTTTGACCAGGCAAGTCTCTTTTTTCTGAAGCAGGATTTTCCAGAAATACCGCCAAACACGTGTGCTTTTTATGTTGAAAGCACTGAAAATATTGAATTGATGGAACAATGGTTGCAACTTTCTGAAAAATACCAGGCAAAGGATGTGTGGGTGGGAAGTGACCCGAAAAGTTATCAGAGAATGATAGATTTCAGACATAGATTACCTGAAAATATCAATGCTTATTTCAAAAAACTGGGGATTACAAAAATTTCTCTTGACATTGCGGTTCCTGAAAAGAACTTTAGAGAACTTGTTGCGTTTTATAGAAAGTTTTCAGAACAGTCCGGTATAAGAACAGTGCTGTTTGGACATATTGGAGAAAACCATCTTCATTTTAACCTTTTTCCTGTTGACGATAGAGAAAAAGCCCTAGCAAAACAGATTTATTTAAGTTGCGTTGAAAAAGCTTTGTCTCTGGGCGGCACCATTGCTGCTGAACATGGCATCGGCAAGATCAAGTATCCATATCTCAGGATGATGTATACGGACAATGGAATCAAAGAAATGGTCAGGGTTAAAAAAGCATTTGACCCGGTTGGCTTGATGGGAAGGAATAATCTATTTCCTTCCAGTTTGCTTTTTACTGAATAATATGCGATTTATGGCTTGTATTTTTTATGATGTGATTTATGGTCTGGGTTTGTTGCTTTCACTTCCTGTATTTGGAAAACGGCTTTTTGGAGGGGACGGGAGGTTTCACGATTTTTTTGAAAGGTTTGCTGTTTATGAACCTGTGGTTGTTTCAAAATTAAAAGAAAAAAGAAATATCTGGATACACACAGTTTCAATTGGAGAACTACTTGCAAGTGTGCCCCTGATTTATGAAATATTAAACAGGTTCAAGAATGAACAACTGGTAATTTCGTGTGTAAGCAGAACAGGCAGAATGATTGCAGCGGAAAAATTACCTGATGATGTGGTAAAAATTTTTCTTCCATTTGACTTTTCGTTTGTTACCCAACAAGCAGTGAAAAAAGTAAATCCGATTCTTTTCGTATCAATGGAAACAGAAATCTGGTGTAACCTATTTCACAAATTAAAACAACGAAATGTTCCGATTATGATTATCAATGGCAGAATTTCTGAAAAATCATTCAGGGGATATTCCAGGTTCAGGTTTTTTACAAAAATAATTCTTGATATGGTTGATTGTTTTATCATGAGAAGTCAGAAGGACGCCGAGCGCATTATTTGTCTTGGCGCAGATGGTAAAAAGGTTTCAATTGCAAAAAGCATGAAATTTGACCAGGCATATAACTTAAGCAATGTTGTTCAACAGGATAGTGTTTATAAAACAATTGGAAAAACAATTGTGTTTGGTTCCATTCATAAAGGAGAAGAAAAGCAACTGGGTGGTATATGCAAAAAACTGTTGAATAAATATCAGAATATCAATCTGGTTATCGCTCCCAGGGCTCTTGATAGAACGAACATTTATCAGTTGTTGACACAATTTGATATCCCGTTTTATCGTTTCAGCCAGTTGAAGGGTGAGAAAAGCAGGGTGTTAGTTGTCGACAGATATGGTGTACTGACAGAGTTTTATAGAATTGCTGACATTGTGTTCATTGGTGGTTCTCTGGTACCTGCTGGAGGCCAGAATCCAATAGAACCACTTGCATTCAAAAAACCTGTGATTTATGGTGTATTTCACTGGGATTTTGAAGAAGAATGGGAAAAAATAAAGAAGGCGCAGGCAGGGATTGAGGTAAATTCTTTTGATGAATTATTTGAAAAAATCGAATTTTTGCTCAACAGTCCTGAATTGTGCCAGAAAATGGGAGAATCCGGATATCAGGTAATTCTGGAAAATAAGGGAGCCACTGAAGACACGATGAAGATGCTTGAAAAATATCTTACTCGTTAATTGACCTCACTTCATGTTTCAGGTAATATATTTCTTATGGAAAAAGAGAAGAAACTGTTAATCGCCTGCAAGTATTCTTCAATTGTTTTGATTATTCTCTTGATTCTTTCTTATGCGGGATACATTCAGCCGCTCAATTCCTTGAAGAGTTTGTTTCGTTCAGCATGGATATTAATACTGGTTTGTGGCGGTTTGCTTTATCTTGTTTTTACCCTTGTTGAATACTACTACAAAAAGATTCTTGATTACAATCTGTACCTGAAAAGTTTCCACGATTTTCAAATAGAGACCCTGCCAACCATGAAAATTGAAGAAATTTCAGTGAAGGTACTGAACATGCTTGTCGAAATTTTCAAGGGAAAAAGAGCGATTTTTATTATCAATGATCCTGAGTTGAAAAAGTTTACAACCAATCAAGAGTTTGTGCTCAATCATGGAGAAAAAAAACAGGTTCGGAAAAGTTCTGAAAAGGTGTATCATGTCAGAACTTTTTACCCTGGTGTGATTGATTCTCAAACAAAGACCTCTGTTGAGGATATCATTGAGAAATATTCTTTAAAAGATTTTTCAACGGTTGCAATTATTCCTTTTGCAGATGAAAACCGCGTAATGGCGACAGGCGTTGTGGCTTTTGATGCACCGGGAAGAGATTTTTTTGAATATGTCAAAGGTCCTGTTGAAATTTTTTCAAAACAGGTTTCTTCAATTTTTGAAAGTGCGATGCTTCATCAAAAAATTGCTCTGGCTTCGATCACAGATTCTCTGACAGGTCTTTATAACAAGCGATATTTTCAGCAGAGGATAAAAGAGGAATTTGCCAAGGCAAAGAGAAATCATTTCCCTATTTCTATACTGATTTCTGACCTTGACAATTTTAAAAACTATGTTGACAAATTCGGTCATCCACTTACAGATACTTTACTTGCTCAATTTGGTGCTTTTGTTCGTGGATTGTTGAGGGAATCAGATATTATCTGCAGATTTGGCGGGGATGAATTTATATACCTTCTTCCTTTTTCTGACAGCCTTGAAGCATATAGGGTGGCAGAAAGAATAAAAACTGAAATTGTTGCTCACCAGTTTCATCTTGATGAAGAAAATAATGTATTTATCACAATGAGTTTTGGAATCGCATCCTATCCAGAACACGGAGATACATGGGAGGAAGTTGTGAAAAACGCTGATAGGGCTCTTTTTGTTTCAAAAGAAAACGGGAAAAACAGGATATCGGTTTACAGGGGGATTAATGAGTGAAAAAAACAAAATGCGCAAGGCACACATATTGCGTAAAACGAAGGAAACATCAGTTGAGTTAACACTTGTCATTGATGGAAAAGGAAGGGCAAACATTCATTGTCCTGTTGGTTTCTGGGCTCATATGCTGACCTTACTTTCGTTTTTCAGTGGTTTTGATATCAACCTTGAAGCACAGGGAGATATTCATGTTGATGACCATCATCTTGTTGAAGACATTGGAATATGCCTTGGCGAAGCATTCAAACAAGCGCTTGGAGACCATAAAGGAATTAATAGATTTGGGTTTGCCATCGTTCCAATGGACGAAAGTTTAGTTCAGGTGGCAGTTGACATTTCTGGAAGGCCATTTCTGGGTTTTGCTATTCCAGTGATAAAAAATAGGAATAGTTTTTCAGAAATTGAAAATCTGCAGGAATTTATGAGGGCATTTTCAAATCATGCCTGCATCAATCTTCATCTACGGCTTTTTTCGGGTGAAAATACCCATCACATATGCGAAGCTGCTTTTAAGGGTTTGGCCATTGCTTTGAAAGATGCTGTGAGAATTGAGGGCAGGCAAATTTCATCCACAAAAGGTAAAATTGATTAAAATGCCTGCAATTAAGAAAAATGCCTCAACACTGCTAAATGAGTTTATCTGTTATATATCATATCAAAAGAATTATTCACAGCATACTGTTTCAGCGTATCGAGCAGACCTTCAGCAGTTCATTTCTTTTACAGGACAGAATCTCGATGCTATTGACCTTGAAACATTGAGAAAATTTCTTTTTTTCCTGAAGAATAAACAGTATAACCCAAGAAGCACTGGAAGAAAAATCGCTGCCATCAAATCCTTTTTCAATTTTCTGGTCAGGCGCGGATATTTG
>DAONMJ010000094.1:0-4829 GCA_035392545.1 bacterium | reverse complement strand
TGTCCTTTACATCCACAATTTTCTGGATGGTCCCTTCTATCTCTAATCATCGCTAATATCTCAGAGTTTTCCCATATGTCAAGAAGGTGCTGCTTACTAATTGTTCCATTTTGTTTAACATTTCCAATTCTTACATCTGGCATAAAAACGCATGGTGTGATTGTTCCATCTGGCTGAAGGGCAAGATATGCTCTTCCGGCTCCACATCCCCCAATCAACTCTGCAAGATTTTTCAAAGTACCTGCGCTACCCGAAGAAAAATGTCCCAGCATGACATATTCTCCACATCCCTGCTGATACATCTGCTTACAGTACCTACCAAATTGTGGAGCAGTTGAAAGTAATGATTGTTTACCTTTTTTTAAATCATCGTAAAACAATTCAAACAGTTCTTCCCTTTCATTAGGCGACAGGTCATTTTCAAAACCTGCCCTTCCACACGGAATGTAATTATAAAAAACCACTTTCCTTATTCCAAGTCGTTCTCGCAACTCAATCATATTTTTGATTTCTGACTTATTTTCTCTTGCCACTGTAAAAGAAATGCAAACTTTATCCGCCTCTCCTGCTTTGACTAGGTTTTTGATTCCCTGTATCGCTCTTTCAAAAGCACCATTGACTCCGCGAAAACTGTCATGGACTTCTGCGGACGCTCCGTCCAGACTAACTCCATAATAAGCAAATCCTATATCTTTTAATCTCTCAGCAACTTGTTTGGTAATAAGAGTGCCATTTGTGTTGATAGACATGTAAAGACCTGCTTTTTTGCCAATTTCCGCAAGTTTCCAGAAAACAGGGTCCATCAAAGGTTCTCCTCCAGCAAAGGCAAATGTTGGAATATTGGTTTGTGTAATTTCTTCCATCACCTGAATTTTCTCATCCTCTGTCAATTCATCCTTTCGGCATGATGATAAAACACCTGCATCTTCGTAGCAATGTTTACATCTCAGATTGCATCTGGCTGTCGTATTCCAGACAACCATCAATGGCTGTGCAAAAATCATGGGCATTGAAGCTCCATTTTTAACCAGCGTCTCAGCCACATTAAGAAGGGTTCTTTTTATCATTGGATTTCTTATTGCAATGGCAAAATCCCTTCGTTCCAAGTGAAACAGTCTTCGTATATGTTCACATATGATATAAGACATAAGGGCTTCTCCATATCCCATGATTTTTTTAGCATCTTCATTTTCAAAACCATAACTCTCTATATATTTTTCAAGCTTCGTCCTTCCTTCTGAAATCTCAAGCAATTTCATAATCTGGTGTTTCGAAAACGAAGAATTTAAAAATCTAAAGAGAAGACCTTTTTTTATAGTTCCCTGGAGAATATTAGGTGAAACAGGGAAATTATTTAAATTCCAGAGTCCCATTTCACCTCCTTGTTAGGTTGATGTTTCAGTTTCGTATCTCATTCTTTTTAAATCAATATTTTTCTCCTTCAGCATAAGTCTGATGGATTCATAACTGATTTTATCAACCCATCCTTTGCTTTCTACATACTGTTTTAATCTATAAAGAGTCCATCGAGAAAATTTCAATCCAAGTTTTCTTGGCGAAACATGAACAAGACTTATGATGTTATCTCTCACCACATCATTAAATTTCTTTCGCATTCCTCTGGCTGGTGAACTGATAATCGCTTTGATGCCTGCCTGATTATATCGATGAATCCATTTCCTTAAATGGTTTGGATGAAAACCAAGAATTTTTGAAATTTCCTTTACTTCATACTGTCTAACACCAGACAAAAAAATCGCTTTTGCACGTTTTTGTAAATATTCGTGCCCTTTTTCCATCAGATGTAAAAGAAGTTCTCTTTCTTTTTTAGTAATTTTCTTAACAAATATCGGTCTCATCTCACCCTTTCTTTTGAAATTATTTTACCTATTCTTTTGAAAAATGTCAATAGTAAACGACTCATATTAAAAAACAATCCACGGACTTAAAACGCAGTTTTCTTGTCGCAATTTCTTAGTAACATTGCACTATGTGATATAATAAATAGAGTGTATAAATGGAGAAAAAAAGTGAACAACCAATCAAAGCAGGCAAAGTGTTTTCCAAATGAGGAGGGAAAATGGTCGGATGTACATTAGGCAGATGTTTCCAGGTTACAGTTGCAGGTGGTTCTTATCAGGAAGGACTTCTGGCGGTTGTACAGGGGGTCCCTTCAGGAATGCTTTTAACTGAGCAGGAAATATATGGAGATTTATTATTACGTAAACCTGGAACAGATGAACTTGCCAGCCCTCGCAAGGAACCTGACCTTCCTGTCATTTTCACAGGCCTTAACGCTGAGGATACAATTGAAGGAGCTGGAAATAAAAATCATACCAATGGTACACCCTTAACAATACTTATTCCAAATTTAGACAGGCATTTCATACACGTGAAGCAATATCAGGATACAAACCGTACACCCCGTCCAGGACACGCCTCCTACGCATCTTTTATTAAATATGGTCCTGCTGATGACGCTATCGGCGCAGGAATATTCAGTGGAAGATACACATCAACCATTGTTGCTGCTGGGTATGTCGCAAAGAAAATTCTGAAATACTGCGGCATAAGAGTTTTTTCTTACATAAAGGAATTGGCTGGCATTAGATGCGGTGAGGTTGATTATGAAAAGGCATTTACATATACAGAATCGTATAAACAAATGAGAAAGGATACAGACCCCTTTTACCAGCAGATATATGTAAAAAACCGTATAAACATGGATATGCGTTTTCTTGAAAAGATGCAAATTATTTCAAAGATAGAAAAAGAAATTGATGTTATTCGTGAAAGAACGCCAAAATTATCACAGCAGGAGATATATGAAAAATACATGGTCCATCATGTCGTTAATTGCCCTGATATCGAAGCGGCAAAGGCAATGCTCGAAGCCGCCAGTAAAATCACTGCCACAGGAGATTCTTCTGGTGGGGTAATCGAAGTAATTGCCCTTGGAGTTCCTGCTGGGTTAGGGGAACCTGTTTTTGATAAACTGGATGCCGAACTTGGTAGAATGATGGGAATTGGTGCTGTTAAGGGGGTGGAAATTGGCGCAGGTTTTGCAGTGAAGGATATGACAGGAAGCCAGTGTAATGACCAGATGAGGGCAGAAAATGGAAAGGTCATTTTCCTTTCAAATAATGCTGGCGGAATAACAGGTGGTCTGACAACTGGACAACCCATAGTGGTCCGCCTTGCAGTGAAACCCACTCCCACAATTGCAAAACCACAGCAAACGATTGATAAATATACTCTTGAAAATAAAACCCTTGCCGCGATTACCAGGCGCGACCCAACCATTGTGGGTAGAATATGGCCAGTAGCAGAAAACTATATGGCGCTTGTCCTCCTTGACCATCTTATGATTAACTTCGGATATCAGGCAATCAGAGAGAAAATTGCCAACCAATAGATTCTAAATCAAGGGGAAAATGATAAAGCATACCTGACATTTGACAAAAAATTTTCGTTAGATTATACTCTTTGACTGACTGGTCAGTCAGGAAAAAACAATAAAATGAAAAACAAAAGAAAAGCAATTATTGAAGCGGCTTCGAAAATCATTGGCGAAAAGGGTTATTCATTGACAACGATTGATGAAATCGCGGCAAAATCAGGCATTGGCAAAGGTACATTCTACATCTATTTTAAGAATAAGGACGATCTTTTTTTTGCAATCATTGAAGAAAACTTTAACCAATTTCTTAGTAATGCGAAAGCCAGCATAGAAAAAATTGACGACTTTTTCGAAAAAATAAGGAAATTTATTGAAATGTATCTGTCGCATTATGAAAAAAATTATTTCTTATTCAAAATCCTGGTTCAGGAAAAACCGTCCATTAAGAAAGGCGAATTCATGAAATTCTGGAGTACATTTTTTTCCAGGTGGGATTTTCTAAAAAACGAAATTTCAGACCAGATCAAAGCAGGGACACTTAAAAATTTTGGAGCTGATGATATCATGCATTCGCTTCTTGGAATTTTGCACGGTAATATTCACAAATGGTTGTTAAGTGGAAGAGAGTACTCCCTGGTAAAAAAGACCGACATCGTTTATCAAATGTTCGTAAACGGAATAAGGAACAAAAAATGAAAAAAATTGTATTTATCTTTTTATTTACAACTTCCTTGTTGTTTGCTGAAGAAATACTTTCCCTTGAAGACAGTATCAAAATCGCCATTGATAACAATCTTAAAATAAAAATTTCACAAGCCAGAATCGACCAGGCAAATTATCAAAAAGAGGTCACAAAAACCAATTTTTTGCCCAAACTTAGTTCATCGTTTAACTATACTTACCTTGGAGACAATAAACCAATTAGTTTTAACCCGCTTTTCCCATCTTTCAAAGTCACTGATGACAATCTTTACACAGTAAGTTTTAAAGTTACGCAGCCAGTTTTTACTGGATGGAAAATCGAAACAGCATACCAGGTTGCAAAAGAATCGTTTGAAAAAACAAAAATTGACTATGAAACAGAAATTCAGAATCTTGTTCTTGATGTAAAAAAGGCATATTTTAACGTATTGAAGGCACAGAGGCTTCTGGAAACAAGTTTAAAATATCGAGAATCACTTCAGAACCATCTCAAAGATGCGAGAAAAATGTTTGAAATGGGACTTGTTACAAAACTTGACATTTTGAAGACAGAAGTAGCATTGAAGGACGCAGAAACAAAAATTACTGAAAGTGAAAATTTTTTAAACCTTGCAAGATCAAATTTCAATTTTGTCTTAAACAGGCCACTTGACTATAATTTTATCATCCAGGACATACTGGAACAACAGGAAGTGGAAAATGATTATCAGTGGTGGCTAACAACCGC
>DAONMJ010000093.1:0-4928 GCA_035392545.1 bacterium | reverse complement strand
AACCAGTATCAATGTGATGTTTTGCTTTACCTGGCCAGCGAATAATCAGTGGAATACGATGGGTAATATTATCTGCTGTTCCATGTTCGCTGCAACAACCCAGTTCACCGAGATTTTCACCATGGTCAGAAGTAATAATAATTGCCATATCATCAAATACCTTTTTTGAACTTAGCACATCAAAAATCATTCCAATGTGACAATCAGCATATCTTATCCCGCAATCATATCCATCTATCATTTTTCTTGCTGCCTCCATACTATCAATAGCAGCAGGGTGCCTCGGGAATTTTTCCTGAACAGGTGCTGGGCCAAACATTCCGTAATCGAGCGCTGAATGTCCACCCACGCACTTTTTCCATTTCTCCACTGTTTGTTCTGTAATCCATGATGGTAACGGTTCATTTTCAAATGGATTCCCAAAGTGTTCAGGAACCCTATAGGGAACATGTGGGTCCCAGTAATGAACATGAAGGCACCAGTTGTCTTTATCAGCATTTCTGTCAATCCAGTCAAGAACAAGCGGTGTCACCTGTTCAGCAGATTCCATACCATTCAGACCGATATCGTAAACTTCGTTCAATCCAGAATGGAACCACCAGGCGCCATGACGTCCTGCAAATGTTGATATTGATACTGTGTGATATTTATTGAAAGCAAGTGTACCCCACAGGGAGTGATATCTCAACCAATCACCAAACCCCCTGTTTTTCCCTTCAGGAAACATATCTGCCATTCTGCCACCATGGTTGATGACGCCTGTATGGATACCGTGTTTTCCAGTCACAAGAGCTGCCCTGCTGGGAAGACACGGAGCGTCTGAACAATAGTAATTGGTAAACACAATACCCTGTGAGGCAATGATATCTATATTTGGACTTGTGTTTCTGTGATAACCGTAACATCCAAGGTGGTCAGGTCTTAATGTGTCTATGTCAATGATTAAAATCCTCACACTCGCTCCTGTTCAAATTATGTGCTGCGCCTTCATCCAGTAAACTGCCCTTTCCATTGTTTCTTCAGGTGTGTATTTTGGCTTATAGCCAAGTTTCTTTGAGATTTTTGAAATGTCAGGACACATATGGGCTTTAAAATGAAAATTGGCACCTTGATTGGGGTTGATTTCCTGACTGTATTCCTTCCAGCTGACCCATTCAACAGGAATTTCAACTCTGTAGATTTTTCCGTATGTTTCAACAAACTGCTTTGCTGTAATTGCGTAGGCAGAACCTACATTAAAAATTTCGTCAGCAGCCATTTCTGGATTTAACACAGACAAATAAAATCCAGTCGCAACATCCTCTGCATCACACGGACCAATCAGGGTCTGTCCTGGTTCAGGTAAAGGAACTGGCTTCCCGCCCATGTGTTGTCTGTGATGCTCAATGTCGCGGCTTCCATAACAATCAAGTGGAATTTTACCTGGTCCACAGATGTTGGGAGGCATAATTGCAGTAAATTTCACGCCATCCATTCTTGCTTCATCTTTGAGCTTTAACATGTCAT
This sequence comes from bacterium, assembly GCA_035392545.1. Taxonomy (GTDB): domain Bacteria; phylum Ratteibacteria; class UBA8468; order B48-G9; family DTJG01; genus DTJG01. Next base: position 3,422 of record DAONMJ010000093.1, on the reverse strand, counting down.
TATATCGTCTTGCGTATCCGGCAAAAATACAGGGAGATTGAGTGTTTTCAGGTGTGGGCACCACTTTTGCTTCTCCGAACATCCATATTGAACCGCATACAATAAAGTGTTTGCAATATAATCTGCCAGCATTATACAAAATAGGTGCACTGCCTCCAAGAATATCAATGATAATTTCTGGTTTAATTTCATCAAATAAATTTCGCCATTCATCAACATTGCTATCATAAGTTTTTTTGATAAACCTGATGTTTTGATGGGCAGGAACAGGTCTATTTCCCCTTGTCACAACAAACACTTGAAATTTTTCTGCAAGCAGCATTTTAACAAGGTTTTCTCCGATATGTCCTGTGCCACCAATAATACAGATTCTCATTTTTCACCCCTTTTTACCCTTATTATGCTACAGAAACCTGGTTCTGGCAACAGAAAACAATTTGACGTAGATACAAATCTGATAAAATAATGTATCACGGAAAGGAGACAATGGCACAAAAATTTCATTGGATTTCAGAGATTGGCTACTGGCAGGATGCTGATGAAAGTGGAGCAAAAATCAGACAATTGACAGGTCAGATTTCTATGGCAACAAACATCTATTGTGAAGACCCTGCCTGTTCAAAAAACAACAGAATCGCAGTGTTTCGCACAACATCACCGGGACGGACTCCTGGAGAATTGCACATCGTAGACCTTAATGAAATGAGGTCCTGTCTTGTTGATACTGATATGACATGGATAGCCAGTTTTCCGCAGGCATATGGAGATTTGTACTTCTATTGCAGGTTTCACGAAAATAAATGGGAAATCAGAAAACTGTGTTTCTTCCCCCTTGAAATTGAGACAGTACATACATTTTTTCAGGATCATCTTCCATATGAAACACTTGGTTCTGCGTCTCCATGTGGCAGATACCTTGCAAGTTATCATACCCATCCAGATGATACATACGAAGTTGTTGTGTTTGACACTGAAACGAAAAATGAAATTTCTCTTGTTCGCTCACATGAATTCTGCAATCCCCATCCCAGATTTGACCGTATCAACGGCGAATTTGTTCTTGTTCAGCATAACAGGGGTTACAGGCGAGTCAATGGGGTGATAAAAAAATTTGAAGACACTGGAGTAACACTTGTTCTCTTTTCAAGGGATGGTAAAAGTAAAACAATTCTTCCTGTGTCCCGGCCATTTATTCCGCAGGGAATTTCAGGACACGAAGCATGGTTAAACAATAAGCCAGCATTTATTTTTTCAACATCTCCGGCTGATTTACCCTATGACGATGGAAACCGATGTGGAAATCTTCTTATTTATGAAATTGGAGACCAAAAACCACATGTTGCTGCCCATGCGCCTGAAACATACTTTGGACATGTTTCAACTTCTGCCTGCGGAGGGTACTGGTGTTGTGATGCATGGCACTGGAAGCCAGGAGATGAAAATGTTTGCGCAGGATGTTCACCAGACATTGCCGTTGGCTCAATCAAAACAGGAAAGTTTGCATTTGTATGCAAAGTGGGTGGTTTCTGGACTGGCTATGAGATTGTACACAGCCATCCCTATTTAAGTGCTGACAATAAATGCGTGATTTTTACATCCACCCGTACTGGCTTTCCCCAGGTATTTGCTGCGATGCTTCCAGATGGGTTTCTTGAAAATCTTGACAGTTGAACATAAATTGTTGTATATTTTTTAACCCAAATTTATACTTGAATCAATAACAAGGAGAAATAATGAATGCACTTTTTTTAATGGTGCTTGTTGTCGTCAGTTTCATTGTTGCCTTCAGATTTTATGGAAGATACCTTGAAAAACTATGGGATGTCAGTTCTGAAAAAAAGACCCCTGCCCACACCAAATACGATGGAATTGATTATATTCCTGCAAAACACTGGATTGTTCTTTTCGGACATCATTTTTCTTCAATCGCAGGCGCAGGACCAATACTTGGACCTGTGATTGCAGGAGTTGTGTGGGGATGGGGACCAGCGCTACTGTGGATTGTTTTTGGCTCAATTTTCCTTGGTGCAGTACATGATTTTTCATCGCTTATTTTAAGTTTAAGATACGATGGTCAGAGTGTGGGACAGGTCACGAAAGACATCCTTGGAGAACGGGTGAAACTGGTGTTTTCTTTTTTCCTGTGGCTTGCATTGATTCTTGTTATTGCTGTGTTTGCTGCTGTCACAGCAAAAACATTTGTTGAAGAACCAAGAATTGTAATCCCTTCCTTTGCCTTTATTTTTATTGCTGTTGCTTTTGGTTTTCTTGTTTACAAGAAAAACGCAAATCTCATCCTTACCACATTGTTTTCACTTTTGCTGATGGCTGGTTTTCTATATGCAGGGAAACACATGCCAGTGATACTTGCAGGAACAAATCCTGTAAAAACATGGATTGTGATATTGCTTGTTTATAGTTTTATCGCAAGTGTCTTGCCTGTCAATATTCTACTTCAGCCAAGGGATTATTTAAGTTCTTTCATTCTGTTGTTCGGACTGTTTTTCGGGTTACTCGGTATCATTGTTTCCCACCCTTCAACGAATGCGCCGTTTTTTATCTCTTTCAATTCTTCAAAAGGACCACTGATGCCCATGATGTTTGTCATTATCGCATGCGGTGCAATCAGTGGTTTTCATGGCCTTATTTCCAGCGGAACAACATCAAAACAACTGCCTGATGAAAAATATAGCAGGCACATTGCATTCGGAAGCATGCTTACAGAAGGTGTGCTTGCGGCTATCGCTCTCTTGTGTGTCTGTGCAGGATTATACTGGAATAGCCCATTTCAGGAATTAAACTATCCCTTCCTGATGCAAAAGGGAGACTGGATAGGCACATTTGCCATTGGCTACGGAAACATCGTGTCAAAAATTTTCACTTCTGACATTGGAAAACTGATTGCAATGATTATGGTCAATAGTTTTGTCCTGACGACCCTTGACACAGCGACAAGAATTACCAGGTACATCACCTCTGAAATTTTTGGCGAGTCGTTCAAAATAAAAATCTTTAACAACAGATTTTTTTCAACCTTGTTGATTCTGGTTTTTGCGTCCTATCTTGCCTTTGGAGCATGGGAAAAAATCTGGCCTGTATTTGGCGCTTCAAATCAGCTTGTTGCAGCACTTATTCTTTTTGTGTGCAGTTGTTTCCTGATGATGAAAAAGAAAAATTCACTTTCAGTGCTGATACCAGCATTGATTATGCTTGTCATTACAATGATGGCGCTTATTTACCAGGCAAACACTTTTTACAAAAGCCATCACCTGCTTCTTGGCAATATCAGTGTGATTCTGGTTTTACTGGCAGCTTTTATTGTTGTTGAAGGTGTCAAAGTGATAAAAAAAATCAGGAATAGCACCTGATTATTCCCACTCTATTGTGGCTGGTGGCTTTGAAGTGATATCATACACAACCCT
>DAONMJ010000092.1:3779-5112 GCA_035392545.1 bacterium | reverse complement strand
TAGCCCGGAAGCACCCCACAGGGTGTTATAATAACAATTTCCAACATCATAAAGAATCGCTATTGAGATTGTTGGAAACCTATAGGCAAGACCAATCAAAGCATCTCTCACATACCATTCGGCCTGGGTTTTTTCTCCCAAAAGCCTATCCTGCCGATAAATCCACTCATAACATGATGTTACAGGTAGATTATAGCCAAATTTTCTGCCAGTTTCTCTAACAAACCATGCGGCCTGCGTACCATATTCAATGGGTTTTTCTGGCATCCACGTTTGGCCGGCTGACTCTATACCAAAGTAATCTATGTTTTCCACTGGATACCCTCTTCTAAAAAATTCTGCTACCAGGTCTGAAACCGAGTTGCAGTTACCGAAAACAATTTTTACGTCAGGGAATTTTTCTCTTAACACTCTGGTTGCAGAAGAAGCAATCATCATAAGTTTTTCGATTTCCTTATTTTTCTTCTCATCTGTATTTTTTGGGGTTTCGCCGTATAATTCCGGTGGAATGGTATCGCCACCATAACTTTCATGAAAAATTAGAGCGTATTTACAATTTGGCCATTTTTCTAAATATTCCTTCACGTGATTTTCGTAATTTTTTGCCTGTTTTTCAATTTCTTCTTTCATCGACCAGTTCCACGGCACCTGAAAACTGGTTACCTTCCATTGAGAAAGCTCTTTTTCTGTCAATTTTCCATGCCAGGCCTGACTGAAAACAGAATGTCTGAGCCCTGCTTTTAATAAAAGTGGTCCTACAATGTTTGCATCTGATGTACCAAAATGCGCGCCTCCAAACCACCATGTTCCAAAAGGTGATTCGTAGCTGTATTGCCTCTTGTCTTTGTCAAGTATTGCAAAGGATGCAGGATGTTCAATCAAAAGACGATTTTGCCTGTCAAACAAAGAGATTTTGATGCGATACCAGCCATTTTCTTTCACTTTCAATGGGACAAACAATGTTTCTGTTTTTACTTCTTCAAACAGTACATTCTGTTTTCCTTGATACACAGTATTTCCATCAATATCAAAAATATCCCATTTTAGAAGATACTCTCCCTGCTTTTTAGCAGATAAACTTGCAAGCATTTCGGGTTTTTCACCTTTTTCATATACATTGCCTACCTGCGAAGGAAGGATTTTCATCATTACAGGTGTTTTTTCAAGTGTAACTCCAAAGATATGAATTCCACTGATTGACTCATTTGCGGGCTTGTGGGAATAATCCCATTGTGCAGTAAGGGACCCTGTTTTCCCGAGTATCTCAAAATCAAGGTACCATGGCTGTGGTAATATACCTCTGAAGTAGCTTCCTCCCATGTCATATATCAAG